>JBFGDW010000005.1:0-27908 GCA_041580435.1 Candidatus Polarisedimenticolia bacterium
CGACTGGCTGGGCCGCCTCCTTGCCGGGGAGCCGGTGGAGAGCGTTCGCTGTGACGGCTGCCGGCTGCCTTGAGAGAGGCCGGGCGGGCCGTGCAAGCACCTGGGGTGGCGGCCCCTAGAACCGGAAGAAGAACGTCCCGCGCACCATGAGGTCGTCGTCGGGCCCGGGACCCGGGCCGCTGGCGTCGTAGAGAACCGCCTCCACATTGGGCAGCAGGCTCATGTTGGGATGCACCCGCAGATCCAGGCCGGCCATGAGGAGAGTGGCGCGGGCCGTGGGATCCAGGGGCAGGTAGGGAATGGTGGCTCCCTCCGGGTTGGGATCGAACAGCCGGTCGGCGCGGGCGATCACCAGGACCTTCTCGGTGACGGTCCAGATGCTGTAGATGGACGCCAGGTCGAGGCTCTCCTCGCCGCCGCCGGGCGTCTCGCGCTCCTGGCGCGCCACCTGGGCCCCCATGCGCCAGCGCTCCCGGGCATAGGCGCCGAACAGGTGCAGGGTTGTCCGGTCGGTGCGGCCCGGCCGGTTCTCATGGTCGGCGTACACCTCCAGCACAACCCGGGGTATGGGCCGGAAGCTCAGGGAGCCCATGACCTTCTTCCCCTCGTTGGTCTCGCTTCCCACCCCCGAGCCGTTGCCCAGCATGACGTGGTAGGCCAGGCGAGCCCCGGCCCCCAGCTTCCCCTTGAAGGCGATGCCCGTGTCCCGGGAGCTTCCCATCCGCTGGAGATCCATGGGCGCCTTCTCCAGCGGCCGCTCCCCCCAGGTCTCCTCCGCCAGCTCCCAGGTGGGGGTGCGGATCAGGCCGAGCTGCAGGAGATGGCGTCCGGCGTAACGCCACTGGATCCACGCGTCCTTGACGAACGGCTCGAGGCGGTCATTGCTGGTGAAGTCGCCTGGCGAGGCCGCCTCCAGGCGCAGCCGCCCCGAGAGCCGGTCGTCGACGGCGTGATCCAGGGTCAGGTAGAGGCGCCGGAACCAGAAGCCGTTGTCCCCCTCCAGCTCGGGACGGTGGCTGGAGATGACGCCGTACGCGTCACCGAACGCCAGTGCGGAGAGGCGCGGTCCGGAGCGCTCCTCCTGTGCGGCCGCGCCCCGGGGCCAGGCCAGGGCCAGCACCGCCAGGAGGGGGAAAGCCGCCTGGAGGCCAGCCCGCATGGCCGCCCACGCCGCCGGGGCGGCCCGCCGGCCCGGATGCCGGCCCACGCTTCAGCCGCCCTCGCGCGTCTCGGGGATCTTCCGGGGATTGGGCGGCATGTTGAGGATCTTGTGGGGGAACAGCACGGCCAGGTAGTCCACGATGTCGCGCACCGAGACCAATCCCACTGGACGCCTCTGCGGGTCCACGATGGGCAGGCGCCGGTGCCCCCACTGGCTCATGCGGTGGATGGCCATCGCCACCGAATCATCGGCGCGCAGGGTGTGCACGTCGGTGGTCATGAGATCCCGGAGCGTGGTCTCCTGGGGGTCGAAGGGCCGCTCCACCATCTCGTTGAGCAGATCCCTCTCGGTGAGGATACCCACCAGGCGCTCGTCGTCGGTCACGATCACCGAGCCGATCCGCTTGGAGACCATCTCCCGGGCCGCGTCGGCGATCTTGGAGTCGGCCTCCAGGGCGACCCAGGTCCGGCGCTTGAGCTCCTGCACGGGCCGCTCGAACACGTCCTCGCAGATGGGCCAGCTATCCTTTCCCTCGAGCTTCTTGAGGTATTCCTCCTCCTGCTCTTCGAGAGAGTGTCCTTCCATGTTCTGGCTCCTTTTCGACCCTCTCTAGCCTACCCTGTCCCGGGTCACGGGGGAAGGGTTTTCTTTTTTCCGGTGACTCTGGTAGAAAACCGGCGTGCCCAGCATCCCTCCTGGCGGCAAGCCCCTCCTGGTCTTCGACGGCGACTGCGGCTTTTGCCGCCACTGGATCGAGCGGTGGCGCCGGGCCACCGGCGACAAGGTCGAGTACGCCCCCTACCAGCAGGTGGCCGCATGGTTCCCGGAGATCCCCGAGGAGCGCTTCCGCGCCTCGGTGCAGCTCATTGACCCCGATGGCAGGGTGACCCAGGGGGCCGAGGCGGTCTTCCGCTCCCTGGCCCATGCGCGGGGGGGAGGGATCTTCCTGGCGGCCTACCGGTTCGTACCCGGGGTGAAGCCGGTCACCGAGCTCGCCTACCGGATCGTGGCACGCAACCGCCGCCTCTTCTCCACGCTGACGCGGTGGGTCTGGGGGCCGTCGCCCGATCCACCCAGCTACTTCCTGGCACGCTGGCTGTTCCTGAAGGGGCTGGCGCTGGTCTACCTGCTGGCCTTCCTGTCCCTGTGGCCCCAGATCGGCGGCCTGGTGGGGCCCGGCGGCATCCTGCCCGCGGAGCGCTACCTGGAGGCGGCGCGAACCCAGCTGGGCACGGACGCCTACCGGGTCCTCCCCACCCTGGCCTGGCTGCACCCCGGCGGCGAGACGCCGGAGATCCTCTGCCTGGCCGGCGCCGTGCTGGCCCTGCTCCTGCTGGCCGGCGTGGCCGCACCGGTGATGCTGGCGGGGCTCTGGGCCCTCTATCTCTCCATCACGGTCATCGGACAGGACTTCCTCTCGTTCCAGTGGGATGCTCTGCTGCTGGAGGCGGGGTTTCTGGCCCTCTTCGTGGCGCCCATGCAGCTTCGCCGCGGGCTGGGTCTGGCCTCCCCGCCGCCGGCGACCGGCCTGCTCATGCTGCGCTTGCTCCTGTTCAAGCTCATGTTCATGTCGGGGATGGTGAAGCTCCTCAGCGGCGATCCATCCTGGCGGGACCTGACGGCGCTGAGCCACCACTACCAGACCCAGCCGCTGCCCAACCCCCTGAGCTGGTACGTTCACCATCTCCCCCTGGGAGCACACCAGGCCAGCACCGCCGGCATGTTCCTGGTGGAGCTGGCGCTGCCCTTCCTCATCTTCCTGCCGCGGCGGCTCCGGGTCCTTCCCGCCACGGGGTTCCTGCTGCTGCAGGTGGGGATCGCCGCCACGGGGAACTACGGGTTCTTCAACCTCCTGAGCACGATCCTGGTCATCCCCCTGCTGGACGACGCCATGCTGGCGCGTCTGCTGCCCGCCCGCCTGGGGTGGAAGCTCCCTTCGGCCCGGAGCTGGGTCGGCTTGCCGCGCCGCCTGGTCACCGGGGCGGTCTGCGCCGGGGTCCTGGTCACCGGGCTGGCGGTGATGGGGGCGCGCCTGGGCTGGCCCGATCCCCTCCCCTCACCGGCCCGCTCTCTCCTGTCCTGGACCGGCCCCTGGCGCACCCTCAACGGCTACGGCCTGTTCGCCGTCATGACGGTGCGCCGCCCCGAGATCCAGATCGAGGGGAGCCGGGACGGCATCACCTGGAAGCCGTATCGCTTCCGCTGGAAGGCGGGTAGCCTGGACGAGGCTCCCCCGGTGGTGGCGCCCCACATGCCCCGCCTGGACTGGCAGATGTGGTTCGCCGCCCTGGGCAGCCCGCGGACGAGCACCTGGTTCGCCCGCCTGCTGGAGCAGCTTCTGAGGGGATCACCCGAGGTGACCGGGCTCCTGGCGGACAACCCCTTCCCCACCGACCCGCCGCGCCAGATCCGCGCCACCCTTTATGAGTACCGGTTCACTTCACCCGAGGAGGCCCGTGCCAGCGGCGGCAACTGGTGGAAGCGGGAGGAGAAGGGGATCTACGCCGGGCCGGCCAGCCTGCGCGCCCCCTGACGCGGCCCGGCGCGGGGCCGTGGTCCCCCGGACCTGGCGTCCGCAGGTGGCGCGGCGAATTCGCAGCGAATCGAGCTTCGCCTTTTTGCCGTTTTTTACCCACCGCATGCATCTTCTGCCCCTCCCCTGCGTTGAATTGATCAGGAGGGTGGACCATGGAGGGGGGATGCCTCGAGCGCGCGGCCTGACGGTTGCCGGGGCCCTGCTGGTCATGTGGTCCACTGCGACTGGCCACGTCACGCCTCCCATCAGCGGCTCGGTGCTGAACTCCAGCAGCCACGCATCCGGCGCCAGTCGTCAGGGGCTCAACGCCAGCGGCGTGGCGGTGAGCGGGTCGCTGGCCTTCCTGGCCACCCGTGCCACCGGGCTGCAGATCCTGGACGTGGCCGATCCCGGCCGCCCGCAGCGCCTCGGGCTCCTCATGACCCGCGGCGAGGCGGTGCAGGTCCTCGCGCGGGGCCGCTACGCCTACCTGGCCGACCTCATGAGCCTGGTGGTGGTGGACGCCGCCGACCCGCGCCGGCCGCGGGTGGTGGCAGAGATCCGGACCACCGGCCACCCCCTGGCCCTGGCGGCGTCGGCGGAGCACCTCTACCTGGCCGACCTGGATGCGCTGCACGTGCTGGATCTGGTGGACCCCGCGCGGCCCCGTGAGGTGGGATCCTGCGCCCTCGCCTCTCCGGTCCACGCCGTGGCCAGGGATGGGGGGCGGGTCTACCTGGCCGACGAGTCGGGCCTGCAGGTGGTGGAGGTGAATCAGAGCGGTGCGCCCCGGCCCCGTGGACGGGTGGAGCTGCCGGGCCACATCGCCGGGATGGCCGCCCGGGACGGCCTGGTCTTCGTGGCCAGCGGCACCGCCGGCCTGCTGGTGGTGGACGTCCGCGATCCGGACGACCCGTACCTGGCCGGCGGAACCGGCGCCGGAGGGATGATGAACGACGTCCGCCTGGCTGGCGCGCGGGCCCTGGTGGCGGGCGGCGACGACGGCCTGCTCCTGCTGGACATCTCCAGGCCCACCCGGCCAGTCCTGGCCGCCACCATCCCCCTGCCCGGGCACGCCCGGGCCCTGGAGGTGGCCGGCGGGCGTGCCTACGTGGCCCTCCTGGGGACAGGCCTGAGGGTGGTGAGCCTGCCACCCGCGCCCCTCTCCTGAGGGCCGACCCGTCGACAGCGCCAGCCCCATCTCCTAAGATGCGGCTGCCCCTTTCCCGACTCAGGCGTTCCCAGTAAGGAGTCGAACCCGGTGAACAAGATGATCCCTGCAACCCTGCTCGGCATCCTGGCCTTCAGCGCCGCCGTCCGGCCCGCTGCCGCGGGCGTCTTCCCCTACAAGGTCCAGCGCGCCACGCTGGACAACGGCCTCAAGGTGATCCTGATCCCCATGCCCTCGGAGGGTCTGGTGGCCTACTGGTCCGTGGTCCGCACCGGAAGCAGGGACGAGGTGGAGAAGGGGGTCACCGGCTTCGCCCACTTCTTCGAGCACATGATGTTCCGGGGAAGCGAGAAGTACCCCGGCCCGGTCTACGACGGCATCGTCACCGCCATGGGCGCCGATGCCAATGCCTACACCACCGATGATCTCACCGCCTACCACCTGAGCATCACCCGGGAGGACCTTCCCACGGTCATAGACATCGAGAGCGACCGGTTCAAGAACCTGCGCTACGACGAGAGCCAGTTCAAGACCGAGGCGGGCGCCGTCTACGGCGAGTTCCGGAAGGGCCGCACCAGCCCCTTCTTCGTGCTGTACGAGAGCTTCCACAACGCCGCCTTCGACCGGCACACCTACAAGCACACCACCATCGGCTTCGAGGAGGACATCAAGAAGATGCCGGAGCAGTACGCCTACTCCCGGAGCTTCTTCGACCGGTTCTACCGGCCCGAGAACGTGGTCCTCCTGGTGGCCGGCGACTTTGACCCGGATGCCACCCTCAAGCAGATCCGCCAGGCCTACGGGGACTGGAAGCCGGGCTACAAGGCGCCCCAGATCCCCTCTGAGCCGCCCCAGACCGCCCAGCGCCGCCTGGAGGTCCCCTTCGAGGGGCAGACCCTCCCGGTGCTGTCCATCAGCTTCAAGGGGGAGCGGCTCAAGGCGGAGGACGCCACCATGGTGGCGGCCACCCTCATCGAGGAGCTGGCCTTCGGCGAGACCTCCCCCCTGTACAAGAAACTGGTCCTGGAGGAGCAGCGGCTCCAGTTCCTGCAGGCCGACTTCGGGTTCAACCGGGACCCCGGGCTGTGGACGGTGTTTGCCATGGTCAAGGACCCCGCCGACGTGGCGGCGGTGGAGGGGGAGATCTGGAGCACCATCGCCGGCCTGCGCAGCAAGCCGGTGGACGCCGCGCGACTGGACGCCGTCCGCTCCAACCGGCGCTTCGACTTCCTGTCGGATCTCTCCACCCCCAGCCGCGTGGCCGGCAGCATGGCCCGGCTGGTGGCCATCACCGGGGACGTGGCGGTGGTGGACACCCTGTTCGAGACCGCCGCCCGCATCACACCCGAGGACGTGCAGCGGGCCGCCTCCACCTACCTGCTCCCCGAGCGCAGCACCGTGGCGGTCCTGCACACCAAGGGGCAGGAGATCCCCCGGCCCAGTCCAGCCGAGCCGCCGGTCCTCATGCCGGTGGCCCAGGATCCCAACGTGGCCATCAAGCTGTGGTTCAAGGTTGGGAGCCAGAACGATCCCGAGGGGAAGGAGGGGCTGGCCGCCCTCACCGCCGACCTGATCACCGAGGGCGGCACCCGGAGCCGGAGCTTTGACGCCATCCTGCAGGAGCTGTTTCCCCTGGCCGCCGGCTACACCGGCTCTGTGGACAAGGAGATGACCGTGGTGGCCGGCGACGTCCACCGGGACGCGGTGGGGGGGTTCTATCCCCTGCTCTCCGACGCGCTCCTCAACCCCGGGTTCCGCGCCGACGACTTCGAGCGCCTCAAGAGCCGCACCATCGACGCCATCGAGAAGCAGCTGCGCTACTCCTCCGACGAGGAGCTGGGCAAGGCCGCCCTCTTCGGCAGGGTGTTCGCGGGGACTCCCTACGAGCACCTGGACCTGGGCACTGTGGCCGGGCTGAAGGCCATCACCCTGGACGACGTGCGGGCGTTCTACAACGCCCACTACACCCGGGACAACGTGGTCCTGGGCCTGGGCGGCGCGTACGAGCCGGCCCTGGTGGACCGGATCCTGGCGGACCTGCAGCGGCTTCCTGCGGGCAAGCCCGCCCCGGTCCCGGCGCCCGAGCCCTCCCCCATCAAGGGCCGGCAGGTGGTGCTGGTGGAGAAGCCCGGCGAGTCCACCGCCATCAGCCTGGGCTATCCCATCTCCCTGCACCGGGGCGAGAGGGAGTTCTACGCCCTGTGGCTGGCCAACTCCTGGCTGGGCGAGCACCGCAACAGCGTCAGCCACCTCTACCAGGTCATCCGGGAAGAGCGGGGGATGAACTACGGCGACTACTCGTACATCGAGGCGTTCCCCCAGGGCGGGTTCCGCAACATGCCGCCCACCGGCGTGGGCCGCCGCCAGCAGCTCTTCGAGATCTGGATCCGCCCCGTTCCCGAGGACCGGGCCCTCTTCGCCCTGCGGGCCGCCATCCGGGAGCTGGACAAGCTCATCGCCGGAGGCCTCACCCGGGAGCAGTTCGAGACCCAGCGGGCCTTCCTGTCCAAGTACGTGGCCCAGTTCGCCACCACCACGTCCTACCGGCTGGGCTACGCCCTGGACGATCGCTTCTACGGCATCGAGGCCCCGGGGCATCTGGCCCGCTTCAAGGAGATGATGGCCAGCCTCACCCTGGAGGAGGTCAACGCCGCCATCCGCAAGCACCTCCAGTCCCGGGATCTGGTCATCGCCATGGTCACCGCCGATGCCAGGGGGATGAAGCAGGCCCTGATCTCGGGCGCGCCCACTCCCATGGACTATGGACCGGTGGAGAAGTCCGCCGAGGTCCTGGCCGAGGACAAGGAGATCGAGCGCTACCCCCTGAGCATCAAGGCCGAGTCCGTCACCATCGTCCCGGTGGACGAGATGTTCGCCCGGTAGGGGCCGGACCGGACCGCCCGCCCCTGGCGGCCACGAGGTAGACCGGGACCCCGGCGGCCACCAGCGCAAGACCCGACAACCCTCCCCACGGGTCGTGGAGGATGCTGCCCGCGGCCACCCACAGGGAGGCGGCCAGGTACAGGAGCGGCGTGACGGGGTAGCCCGGGCAGCGGAAGGGGGGCGAGCTTCCAGGAGCGTCGCGCCGGCGCAAGACGAACAGCCCCGCCACGGTCAGCGACGACAGCAGCAGCATGGCCAGGGTGACCCAGGAGGCCAGCCGCTGGATGCTGCCACTGGCCGCCAGCAGGGCCGACCAGACGGCGGACAGCCACAGGGCCGTGGCGGGAACCCCTGCCGGGCTCACCCGTCCCAGGGCCCTGGGGGCGAGACCGTCGCCGGCCATGGCGAAGTAGATGCGCGCGCCGGCCATGAGGGTGACGTTGGCCGAGCCCAGGACCGCCAGGGCGATCACCCCCGCCATGGGGCGGCCTGCCGCCGGGCCCAGCAGCCGCCGGGCGGCATCCCCCACCGCAGTGGTGGAGCCGGCCAGCTCGGCCGGAGGCAGGCTGGCCAGCAGCACGCCGTTGACGGCCAGGTAGAGGAGGGTGACCAGGCCGGTGCCGGCCAGCAGCGCCCAGGGGAGCACCCGTGGGGCGTCGCGCACTTCGCCGGCGACGTAGGCCGCCGCGCTCCACCCCGAGTAGGTGAAGAAGACCGGCACCAGCGCCGCGCCCAGGGCCATGAGCCCCGCGGCCAGCCCGCCGGGCCGGCTCGCTCCGCCGGCGGCGGCGGACGGCCACGACACTCCCTCGTGGCCGCTGGCCAGCCCCCAGGCGAACAGGGCGGCCAGGCCGGCCAGGGGCAGGGCCGTGAGGAGCATGGTGGTCCGCCCGGCCAGGCGCGAGCCGGCGGCGTTGGCCGCGGTCAGGATCAGGATGACCGCCACGCCCGCCAGCCGGCTGGCCAAGCCGCCCTCCCCGCCGGAACCGCCCGGCCCCAGCAGCGCCTCCCGGGCATGGTCCACCACCGCAATGGCCATGGCGGCCGCGGCGGCCGAGAAGGTCAGGAGGAAAGCGGCCCAGCCGGTGAGGAAGGCGGGCAGGGGCCCCAGGGAGGCGTGGAGGAAGCGGTAGTCGCCGCCGGCCTCGGGGAAGCGCGCCCCCAGCTCGGCATAGACGGCGGCGCCGGCCAGGGCCAGCAGCCCGCCCGCCGCCCAGGCGGCCAGGACCCAGCCGGGCCCCGGAAGCTGGCCGGCCACGATGCCGGGGAAGATGAAGATCCCCGCCCCGACCATGCTGCCGACGACGATCCAGGTGGCGTCGGCGCCGCTGAGGGCGCGCCTGAGGGCCATCTCGGGATTCTAGCCCTGGACGGCGCAGGCAAAGGCGAGGATCAGAACGTCACGCCCAGCCCCAGCAGGAAGCCATCCGCCTTGAGGGTGCGGTCCAGCCCGGTCACGGCCCGCTCCATCTCCAGCTCCAGGCTGTGGTACCCCAGGCGGATCTGGAAGAAGGGCGCCGGCTTGAAGGCGATCCCCACCTCGTACTCCAGGCCCTCGATGTTCACCAGATCGGTGGGGGTGGCCTGCACATCGTCCAGGTCCGGCATGTAGGCCACCTCGCCGTAGACGTAAACGATCCCGGCGCTGACGCGCCCCTCGGCCACCACCCGCAGCCCTGAGGTGTCGCCAAAGCCCGGGCTCACCTGGAACTCGGCCTCCTGCCATCCCACCCCCAAGGCGATGAAGTTGTTCTCGCTGGGGCTGAAGAGGCGGAAGCGGACATCCAGGTGGGCGTAGGTGGCGGTGTCATCGTCCAGGGTGACGTCCTCCAGGTTGGAGCGCAGGAAGGCGCCGGCGAAGCCGACGCGCTCGAACAGCCAGAGCTCGCCACGAAACCCCAGATCGCCGGCATCATCCTCGGCGAAGCCGGTCCCCTCGATGCTGAAGTCGTTATGCCACCAGTAGGCGGTGGCCTCGCCATCCACCGGTCCAAGGGCGAGGGCCGGCGACGGCGCCAGGGCCGTTGAGGCGGCCAGGACGAAGAGCGCGAGCAGGGTTCGCTTCATGGCAGGGGCTCCGTGAGAGAGGGGGTGTGATAGAAGGTCGGCATGCCGTGCTGGCTCATCAAGTCGGACCCGTCCGAGTACGGGTGGGCGCAGCTCGCCCGGGAAAAACGTACATCCTGGGACGGGATCCGCAACTACCAGGCCCGGAACAACCTCCAGGCCATGGACGCCGGGGATCCCTGCCTGTTCTACCACTCGGGGAAGTCCCCGGGGGTCGTGGGCGTGGCCCGTGTGGTCCGCACGGCATACCCGGATCCCGCCGCCGGCGACCACCACTGGGTGGCGGTGGACGTGGAGGCGGTGCGCCCGCTAGCGCAGCCGGTCTCCCTGGCCGCTCTCAAGGCCGACCGCCGGACGTCCAGGATGGCCCTCATCCGCCAGGGACGCCTGTCGGTCTGCCCGGTGACCGAGGCCGAGTACCAGGCGGTGCTGGACCTGGGAGAGGGCTAGGCCCGCAGGCCACCCGGCGGCTCGGCGCCCCGGCTCCTCAGGCGTGGACCTTCAGGAAGCGCGCCCCCAGCAGCCCGAACAGGGCGCCGTAGGCCAGCAGGATGGCCGCCTCGGGGAGCACCGCCTCCACCCCCCGGCCGAAGGAGACCAGATCATGGAGGCCGTCCATCATCCAGGCGGTGGGGAAGATGTGGCCGGCGGCCCGCAGCCAGCCAGGCACCAGCTCCAGGGGCCACCAGCATCCCCCCAGCCCCGCCATGATCATCCCGGCCAGCCAGCCCACCGCGCCGGCCTGGGAGGGGGAGGACAGCACCGCGCCGAAGAACAGGGTGAAGCCGGCGGTGGCCACGGCGAAGGCCACCAGCATGAGGACCAGCCCTGTTGGCGAGTTGCCCCAGTAGAAGTCGGCCCCCAGGATCCCCAGGCGCCCGATGGCCGTGCCCACGGCGATGAGAAGGGCCGACTGCACCAGGGCCAGCAGCACCAGCCCCGTCACCTTGCCCAGGATCAGCGTGCGTGGGGTGAACGGGGCCACGGCCAGGCGCCGGAGCACGCCGCTGAGCTTCTCCTCGGTGAGGTAGACGCCGCCTGCCAGCATGACCATCATGATGATGAACTGGGTCATCATGCCGGGAATGGCCTGCCCGAACCCCGACGGGGTGGGCCGCCCCTGGCCGGCGAAGGCGCTCTCCAGCTGGACCAGCGGCTCCCGGGCGGCCAGGCGCCGGAGCTCGGCCAGGGAATCCATGCGAAGATCCAGGCTGCCCGGCGCGCCGCCGGCATCGTCCATCTCCACCAGGTGGCCGATGAGCCGGGTGAGTGCACGGACCACGTTGATCTCGGCCGCGGCGCTGGCCTCGATGCTGGCGTCCGGGTCGGTCACCAGCAGCAGCGTGACCTGCTCGCCGGAGGCCACCGCCTCGGCCATGCCGGAGGGGATGATGAGGGTGCGGCGTCGCGCCTCGGCGGCGGCCTCGCCGGGCGGGACCTCGGTGACGGCGAAGTCCTCCCCCTCCAGGGCCTCCACCAGGCCCCGGGACAGCCACGAGACATCGGCGTCCACCACCGCCAGGGCGATGGTGGTGTCGGCGGGGCCGCGGGAGGCGCCTCCCGTGACGCTGCCAAAGAAGAGGATGAAGACGATGGGCATGACCAGCATCCAGACCAGGTTGGAGCGGTCCTTGGCCGTCAGGCGCAGCTCGTTGATCCCCAGCCGCAGGACGGGCCCGATCATGTGGCCGCCTGCCGGGCGAACCGGCTGCTGAGCCGCCACCAGCCGGCCAGGAGGGTCGCGGCGCCCGCCGCCAGCAGCACCGAGGCCTCCAGCACCACGTCGGACACCCCGCCCCCCTGCACGGTGAGGTCGGTGAACCCCCGGATGCCCCAGTAGTTGAGGGTGTAGGGCGCCAGGGAGGCCAGGAGATCGGGCATCTGCTGCACCGGCATGAAGGAGCCGCCCACCAGGGACATGACGATGATGAGGACCGAGCTGAAGGCCGAGGCGCTGCGCTCGGTGCGGGCGATGCCGTAGACGAGGGTGGCCAGCCCGGTGGCGGCGAACGCCACCGCCCCCACCTGCACCAGGGCTCCGGCCGGGCTGATGGCGCGCGGGATCCAGCCCAGGGCCAGGCCCACCAGCGCCAGGATCAGCATGGCGGCGGCGCACAGCAGCAGGGTGAACAGCACCTTGGCGGCCAGCACCTGGCTCACCCCCGCCGGCGAGGCGAACTGACGGGTGAGGGTCCCGGCCTTGGCCTCCTGCAGGAGATCCTGCATGCCGCTCTCGCCGATGAACAGGATGGACATGAGGCTCACCATGGGCAGCAGGAAGGCGAAGATGTTGAGACCGCCCCCCTGGGGGGCGTCCGGCGCGCCGGCCGGCTCCATGAGCCCCTCGGCGGTGGCCCGGGCGCGCAGGTCCTCCAGGGGCTCACCGGCCCGGACGGTGACCGCCGCCGCCAGGGGCCACTCCCGCTCGCTGACGGTCTCCAGGGTGAGTGCGGGCGGGAAGACGTAGCGCGTCAGCGGCCGGACCCGGCTGGCCACCTGCAGGGTCAGCTCCGTGAGAACGGCGTCCCCGGGGAAGAGGCTGGCGTCGGCATCCACCCCCTCGAACGTCTCGCCCACCGCCTTGAGGGGCTCGGCCAGGATGCGCACCCCCGTGTCCAGGAACACCGCCAGGACCCGGGCCATCTCCTCCACCACCTGGGGCAGGATCGACTCGGCCGGGTTCTTGACGAGCTGGAGGGTCACGGGCTTCAGATCGAGCAGGTCCACGGAGAACCCGGCCGGAATGATGATGAGCCCCGAGGCCTCGCCATCCTCCATGCGGGCCCGGGCCTCGGCCTCGTCGGCCACCTGGACCAGCTCGAACTGCTCGCTGAACTCCTCGTTGCTGGCGGGACCGGAGATGACATTGGAGAGGAATCCCTGGTCCAGGTCCACCAGGAGGATCCGGATCCGGGGGAGCTCCTGTCCCCCGCCGCCGCCCCGGGGTCCGAAGGCCATTCCCACCATGCCGGCGAAGGCCACCGGAAAGATGAGCAGCACCACCAGCCCCACCGGAGCCCGCAGTCTGCGGACCAGGTCCTTGCGGAGCATTCCTGCCAGGACGCCCATCTAGTCCCGCAGCTCCCGGCCGGTGAGCTTGATGAACACCTGCTCCAGGCTGGGCTGGCGCACGGCGATCTCCTCGATGGCCAGGGAGCGTGCCAGCAGATCCTGGAGCACGCGAGTGGAGCCGCAGCCCCCCTGGACCGCCAGCATGGCCTGGTGGTCTTCCAGGCTCACGGCGCGGACGTCCACATTGCCGTCCAGGCTGCGGCGCATCTCCTCGGCGCTGAAGCGGCCGCGAACGGTGACGATCTCCCCCTCCCCCACCATGCGCTTCAGCTCCTCCACGCTCCCCTCGGCCAGGATCCGGCCGTGGTCCATGATGGCCAGGCGCTGGCAGAGCTCCTCGGCCTCCTGCATGTAGTGGGTGGTGTAGAGCACGGTCTTGCCCGAGGCCGCCACCTGGCGGATGACCTCCAGGATGTTGATCCGGGCCTGGGGGTCCACCCCCACCGTGGGCTCGTCCAGGAGGAGAACCGTGGGCTCGTGGACCAGCCCCAGCCCCAGGTTGAGGCGGCGCTTCATCCCGCCGGAGAAGGTCTTCACCCGGTCGCCGGCGCGATCGGTGAGGCCGATGAGAGCGAGGACCTCGTCCACCCGGCCTCGCAGACGCGATCCTGACAGGCCGTAGAGCCCACCCCAGAACGACAGGTTCTCCCGGGCGTTGAGCTCGTCGTAGAGAGCAATCTCCTGGGGCACGATCCCCATGGTCCGCTTCACGGCGGCCGCTGTGGGGCTCATGGGACGCCCGTCCACCGTCACCGACCCGGCCGTGGGCGCCAGCAGGCCGGAGAGGATGGAGATGGTGGTGGTCTTGCCGGCCCCGTTGGGGCCCAGCAGTCCGAAGATCTCCCCGGGCCGGGCCTGGAATGAGATGCCGTCCACGGCCAGCGTGCGGCCGTAGCTCTTGCGCAGCTCCTCGACGCGGATCATGCTTCCCCCCGTTCCGCCCATTGTACGATCCAGGGCTGGGAGTGGTTCCGGTCCCCGCTCAGCGGTGTTGGGGCTGGGAAGGGAGGGGCGGCGGCGCGCCGCCGCCAGCGCGGCTCAGCCGGCGGCTGGAGCGGCTCTCAGCTCCTCCAGATGGACCTGGACCGAGGTGGCCAGCGCCTCCAGATCGTAACCGCCTTCCAGCAGCGACAGCACGCGCCCCCTTGAGGTGGACGCGGCCAGCCCGGCCAGGAGGCGGGTCATGCGGCGGTACCCCTCCTCGGAGACCCGCGTGGCCGACAGGGGATCGGCGGCGTGGGCGTCGAAGCCGGCCGAGACGATGATCACCCCCGGGGCGAAACGCTCCAGCTCGGGCAGCACTCGCTCCTCGAAGGTCCGCAGGTAGGCGTCGTCGCCATCGCCGGGATCCATGGGACAGTTGAGGGTGGTCCCGGTGCCTTCGCCGCGGCCGCGCTCGTCGGCCCGCCCGGTGCCGGGGTAGAGGGGCCACTGGTGCAGGCTGATGTAGTAGACGGTGGGGTCCTCCTCGAAAGCGTGCTGCGTCCCGTTCCCGTGGTGGACATCCCAGTCCAGCACCGCCACCCGCTCCACCTGGTGGTGGCGCCGCAGGTACGCGGCCGCCACGGCGGCGTTGTTGAACAGGCAGAATCCCATGGCCAGGCTGGGCTCGGCGTGGTGGCCCGGCGGGCGGCAGGCCACGAAGGCGTTGCTCCAGGAGCCGTCCATGATGCGGTCGGCGGCCTGCAGGGCCCCGCCCGCCGCCAGCAGCGCCGTGCGGTAGGAACCGGTGGAGATGGCGGTGTCGGCCGAGTCCAGCACCGGCCGCCCCCCCTCGCAGGCTTCCCGCACCCGGCGCACGTAGGCGGCATCGTGGACCGCCAGCAGCCACTCGGTCTCCACGGGGGCCGGCTCGAGACCCGACAGCTCGGACATGATCCCGGAGGCCCGCAGGCGGTTGACGATGGACAGGACGCGCTCGGGCCGCTCGGGGTGATCCGGCCCGGTCAGGTGGTTGGTGTAGAGCGGGTGGAAGACGAAGCCGGTGGTCAGTTTGCGGACCCCTTCGCGGAGGAGAAGAGCTTGAGCTCGTCGCGCACCTCCACCCCCTCGGGGATCTCCAGGTGGAAGGTGTTCGCCGCCAGCTCGTGGTTCAGCTCCAGGTTGCGGAATGTCAGGTGGGTGAAGTCGCCGCCGGACTCCTCGTACTTCATGGCACGGGGCAGGAAGTCGTCCTCTCCCACCCAGAGCAGGACCCGGCTGATGCGCTTCTCCAGCGCCCGGCGCCGGGGGGTGAGCACCAGCAGGTACGTTCCCTTGTCCTGCTGGGCCTCGTTGCCCAGCTTGATATCGTAGAAGTCCCGCAGGTCATCGGACGATTTTCCGAACCCGAAGACCTTGAACAGGCGGTTGGTGTTGGCGGCCCGGAGATCCTTGCGTTCCAGGATCTTGTCGGCGGGAAAATACTGCATGAGGGTGTTGTCCGAGATGAGGAAGACCCGGGCGTCGGGGGCGTGATACTCCCACTTGGCCTGGTCGGGACTGGCGTAGTAGAAGCGCCCCGTGGCGTCCACCGGCTCCTTGAGGAGGGAGAGTTCCTTGTGCTCGGTGAAGTCGGCCTGCAGCGTGCGGATCTCCTCCTGGGCCCGGTCGAAGCGGGCCAGGATGGTGGCCAGGCGTGTGGCCGGGTCCACCATGGGCAGGTTGACATCGGAGCGGGCGGCCTTGTCGCCGCGGCTGGCGGTCTCTGCCAGGGGAAGGGCGTGACCGGCCAGCATGAGAGCCAGGCCCGCCGTCAGGGCGGTTCGCGTGATCATGGGCTAAATGTCCTTGTCATGGGGTCTTGCGCTGATCCTAGGGCATGGTGGCCGCATCACGCAAGCCGGCTGAGGCGGTGGGGCGCCGTCGTGCTAGGATTCTCCATTGCTGCCGGGATCGAGGCGTGAGTCCTGCAAAGAGGTCGGCCATCTTGTTGATCTTCATGAGCGCCGCCGGCCATCCCGGCTGCTCCGGCGACGGCCCCCGTGAGGCTGCCACCGCCACGCCGCCCGCCTCTGTCGCCCTCCAGGAGGAGCGTCCAGCCCTTCTGGAGCGGGTGGGAACCACAGCGGTGGTCCGGCTCTACGCCGACGGCTGGAATGACCTGACGCCTCGCCAGCGGATCCTGGCGTGGCACCTGAGCCGGGCAGCGCTGGCCGGCCGGGACATCTACTGGGATCAGATGCACCGGCACGGCCTGGCGGTGCGGGATCTCATGGAGGGTCTTTACCGGCACCGTGAGGGCCTCGATCCGGCCTTCGCCGAGGCGCTGATGGCCTATCTCAAGAAGCTCTGGATCCACAATGGGTTCTACGACGACCGTAGCCGCCGCAAGTTCGGGCCCGGATTCGACCAGGCGGCGCTGCGCCAGGCCGTGTCCCGCGCCCTGGACGGCGGGGCGGAGCCCGCCCACCTGGGGATCCCCGCCGGCCGCGCCGTGGAGGAGCACCTGGCCGGGCTGTCACGGACCCTCTTCGATCCCGACTTCGAGCCCCTGCTCACCAGCAAGTCCCCCGGCCCCGGAGGAGACTCGCTGCGGGAGTCCGCGGTCAACTTCTACCGCGACGTCACGCTGCGGGAGGTGGAGGCCTGGTCCGGAGCCGGGCTGGAAGCCCACCCCCTCAACTCCACCCTGGTGCAGACGGGCGAGGGCCTCGAGGAGGAGGTCTGGCGCGCCGGCACCCGCGACGGGCAGGTGCCTCCCGGACGCTATGCCCGGGCCATCGAGGGGATCATCGCTCGCCTGGAGGCAGCGCTGGAGTTCGCCGATCAGGAGCAGGCCGAGGCGCTGCGCCGGCTCATCCGCTACTACCGTACCGGCGAGCCCGTGGACTGGAAGGCCCACGGCATCGCCTGGGTCGCCCACCGGCAGCCGGTGGTGGACACCATCAACGGGTTCATCGAGGTCTACAAGGACCCCCGGGGGCGCAAGGGGTCTTACGAGGGTGTCGTCCACGTGAAGGACGGGGAGAGGACGCAGCTCATGGAGGCCCTGGCGGCCCGTGCCCTGGCCTTCGAGCGCAACGCTCCGTGGGACGACGCGTTCAAGCGCAGCGACGTCACTCCGCCCGTGGCCACGGCGGTGAACGTGATCACCGCCGTGGGGGATGCCGGCCCGGGCTGCCCCCTGGGGGTGAACCTGCCCAACGAGGAGGAGATTCGCGAGCGGTTCGGATCCAAGAGCGTGATCCTGGTCAACGTCCTGCGGGCGTACGACGCGGTGAGCACCCGTGCCTCCGCCGCCGAGTTTGCCCACCCTGACGAGCTGGAGCTGGCGCGCCGGCACGGCGACACCGTGAACTTCTTGCAGACCGCCATGCACGAGGTGCTGGGCCACGCCTCGGGCGCCGTCTCCCCGGGACTGACGGCCAGCCCCGCCGTGCTGCTGGGGCGGCACTACAACGCCCTGGAGGAGGCCCGGGCCGAGCTGGTGGCCCTGCACGCGTTCTGGGACCCCATGCTCAGGGAGATGGGGGCCGTGGACTCGGACGAGATTCCCAGGGCGGCCTACCAGGCCTACGCCCGCAGCGGCCTGGTCATGCTGCGCCGGGTCAAGTCGGGGGACGTGCTCCAGGACGACCACATGCGCGCCACCGCCCTCATCGTGGGCTTCCTCATGGACGCGGGCGCCGTGGAGCGCGTCACCCTGGACGGCGGCAAGACCTGCTTCCGGGTTGCCAACCTGGAGCAGATGCGGGCGTCGGTGGCCGTGCTCCTTGCGGAGGTGCAGCGCATCAAGTCCACCGGCGACGCCGTGGCGGCAGAGAAGCTGATCCAGACCTATGCGGTGCGCGTCGACACCGGCCTGCGGGACGAGGTGGTGCGCCGGGCGGAGGAGGCCGGGCTGCCTGACTCCTTCGCCGCCGTCATGCCCCGCCTGGAGCCGGTGCGGGACGCCGCCGGGCAGGTCCAGGACGTGCGCGCCCACCACGACGAGGATCTCGCGACCCAGATGCTGCGCTTCTCCGCCCTGGCGCGGCAGGAGGGGCCGTGAGCTTCTGGCGGCGGGCGGTGGCGTACGCCGGGACAGCCTTCACCGGCGCCATGCTCCTGGTGGTGGGCCTGCTCAAGGCCCTGGACCCCGGCGGGTTTGCCGAGCAGATCGCTGCCGACGTCCCCTTCCTCGAGAGCCTGGCCCACCCCCTGGCCCTGGGCGCGGTGGTCGTGGAGGTGGTGCTGGGCACCGCCTATCTCCTTGGGTTCCGCCGCCGCCTCCTTCTCGGGGCCGGGATGATCCTGGTGGTGATCTTCCTGGCGGTGACGGTACCCAAGCTGGGCTCGGACGACCCCACCGGCTGCGGCTGCTTCGGCAACTTCGTGGTGCGCACGCCCGCCGAGGTGGTGGTCGAGGATCTCCTCATGCTGGGCGGCCTCCTGCTGGGCCTGGCGGGCGGCCCGGGATCCTCCCTGCGGGCGTGGCGAGGGGCGATCCTGGCGCTGGCCGCGGCGGTGGGAGTGGGCCTGCCGCTGGCCGCGCCGTCACTCCCCCTGGACAACTTCGCCACCCGCCTCAAGCCGGGCGCCACGGCGGCCGACCTGCAGCTTCAGGAGGTGATCCCCGAGCTGGCATCCGGCGAGCACGTGGTGATCCTGGCCGAGGCCAGCCTGGACTCATGCCAGGACGTCCCCGAGAGCCTCCTGGGCTACGCGGACACCCGGCCCGAGGCCAGCTTCTGGATCCTGCACCCCTCAGACGAGATGGCCCGGGAGGGGGCCACATGGCTCTGCCTGCCAGGCACCGAGGTGCTGGAGGTCCCGCGGCCAGTGCTCAGGCCGCTGTACCGGACCCTGCCCCGGTCCTTCGACGCCCGCGACGGCGTCGTCATCCGCACCTGGGAGGGGCTGCCGGAGGGGTAGCGCCGCCTTCCCTTACAGCTCCTTGAGGGCCTGCAGGATGCGATCGTTGCTGCGCTGCTGCGGGATGTCGTGGATCTGGACGTCGGCCACCTTGCCCTCCCGGTCGATGACCACGGTGGCGCGGTTGGTGATCCCCTTGTCCTCCATGTAGAGGCCGTACTTCCGGGCCACGTCCCCCTTGGGATGAAAGTCGGCCAGCAGCGGGTAGTCGATCCCCATCTCCTTCGCGAAGGCCTTGTGGGCCCACACCGAGTCGACGCTGATCCCGAACACCCGTGCATCGACCTCGCTGAACTTGCGCAGGTCCTCCCGGAAGCAGGTGTGCTCCTTGGAGCAGACCGGCGAGAAGTCCAGGGGGTAGAAGGCCAGCACCACCTTGTGGCCGCGGTGATCCGAAAGCTTGTGCTCCTTGTCGTCGTGCCCCTTGAGGGTGAACTCAGGGGCCAGGTCGCCCTTCTTGACGGTCATGGAAACTCTCCTTTTCTGGGATTTGCGCCGGATTCTACCGCCGCACGCCGAGGGGGGTCAACCGGCGGCGACCGCCAGCGCGGATGATCTATCCTGCCCGGGTCTTCAGGACACCCATCTGGAGGAGGACCCCACGGTGCGACGCCCCGCCTGCCTGCTGACCCTTCTGCTGCTCCTGTCACCCGCCGCCGCTTCGGTCCAGGGTGAGACACTGCTCCTGCGCTTTCCCGACATCCACGGCGACACCGTCGCCTTCGTGTACGCCGGCGACATCTACACCGCTCCCGCCTCGGGGGGGACCGCGCGCCGCCTCACCTCCCACCCCGGCCTGGAGCTGTTCCCCAAGTTCTCCCCCGACGGCCGCCATCTGGCCTTCTCGGGGGAGTACGGCGGCAACCGTCAGGTGTTCGTCATCCCGGTGGAGGGCGGCACCCCGCGCCAGCTCACCTACTACAACGACGTGGGGGCCATGCCGCCCCGGGGCGGCTTCGACTACCGGGTCCTGGGCTGGACCCCCGACGGGAAGCACGTCCTTTTCCGCGCCAACCGCCTCCCGTGGGGAGAGCGCATGGGACGGCCGTACCTGGTGCCGGTGGCCGGCGGGCTGGAGACGCCCCTGGAGGTGCCCGAGGGGGGCGGCGGTGACCTCTCCCCTGACGGCAGCCGGCTGGCTTACACGCCCATCGACCGGGAGTTCCGCACATGGAAGCGGTACCGGGGGGGACTGGCCCAGGATGTCTGGATCTACGACCTGCGCAAGAGCACCGCGCACCCCATCACCGACCTGCCGGCCACAGACAACCAGCCGGTCTGGGTGGGCGACGTCATCTACTTCACCTCGGACCGGGACTGGAAGCTGAACCTCTACGCCCACGACACGCGGACCGGGGAGACCAGGAAGGTCACCCACCATGAAGAGTACGACGTCCTGTGGCCCAGCGGCGGGCCGGGGGCCGTGGTCTACGAGAACGGCGGCGCCATCCACCGCTACGACACCGCCACCGGGCGCAGCGAGGCACTGGCCATCCGGGTGGCCGACGACCTCCCGCACACCTACCCGGTGCTGAGGAACGTCAGGGACCGCATCGAGTCCTTCGAGCTGTCGCCCAGCGGCGCACGGGCCCTGTTCGCCGCACGGGGGGATCTCTTCACCGTGCCAGCCGAGCATGGGCCGGTGCGCAACATCACGCGCTCCCCCCAGGCGCGGGAGATCTCGCCGGTGTGGTCCCCCGACGGCGCCCGCATCGCCTACCTCAGCGACCGCAGCGGGGAGTACGAGATCCACGTGCGGGATCAGGACGGCTCCGGCCAGGAGCGGCGGATCACCACCGACGGCGACATCTGGCGCTTTCCCCTGCTCTGGTCCCCGGACGGAGAGAAGCTGGCCTTCGCCGACAAGAAGCAGCGGCTCCGCTACGTGGAGGTGGCCAGCGGACGGCTGGTGGACGTGGACCGGAGCGACACCAACGACATCACCACCTACATCTGGTCGCCGGACAGCCAGTGGCTGGCCTACACCAAGAACGCGGCCAACCAGATGTCGGTGATCTGGCTGTACTCCCTGGCCAGCGGCAAGGCGGCGCCCCTCACCGATCCCCTCATCTCCAACTTCAGCCCCGCCTTCGATCCCGAGGGGCGCTACCTCTACTTTCTCTCCAACCGGGACTTCAACCTCACCTTCAGCGACTGGGAGTTCAGCTACGTCTACACCGGCCCCACCCGGCTGTACGCCGGCACCCTCCACCCTGACATTCCCCGGCCGCTGCAGCCCCGAAGCGACGAGGAGAAGGGACAGGGCACCGGGGACGGCGACAAGGAGCCGGCCGCCGGCGCCGGCAAGAAGGACGGGAAGCCAGGCGGGAGGGACGGAAAGTCAGACGCTGCCAGGGGAGGCTCGACCCAGCCGCTGCGCGTCCAGGTGGAGGGTTTTAACAACCGCGTCGTGGCCCTCCCGGGACCGGCCGGCAACTACGCCGCCCTGGCGGCCACCGCCGAGGGACCCGTCTACCTGTTCGGCGACAGCGGGCCGCGCTCGCTCAAGCGCTTCAACCTGAAGGATGAGAAGGAGGAGACGCTGCTGGAGGAGATCTCCGGCTACGCCCTGTCCGGGGACGGAAAGAAGGTCCTCTACCGCGCCCGGGGCGACTACGGCATCGTGGATCTGAAGCCCGGCCAGAAGAGCAGCGAGGGGCGCCTGGCCCTGGACGGCCTGGAGATGCGCATCGACCCGCGGGTGGAGTGGGCGCAGATGTACACCGATGCCTGGAGGATCCTCCGGGACTGGTTCTACGACCCGGGGCTCCACGGCGTGGACTGGCCCGCCATGAGAGAGCGCTACGGGCGGCTGGTCCCCCACGTGGCCCACCGGGCCGATCTGGACTACCTGCTGGGCGAGCTGGGCGGGGAGCTGAACGCCGGACACATCTACGTCAACGCCGGGGATGCCCCCACCGTCCCGCGGAGGGACGGCGGCCTGCTGGGCGCCGAGCTGGAGGCCGACCGGTCCGGGATGTACCGCATCGCCCGCATCTTCCCCGGCGAGAACTGGCACCCTGACTTCCGCTCCCCCCTCACCGAGCCGGGAGTGGACGTGAAGGCGGGGGACTTCCTGCTGGCGGTGGACGGCCATCCGGTCACGACGGCCGAGAACCCCTACCGCTTCCTGGAGGGTAAGGCGGGCCGCCAGGTGCTGCTCACCATCAATGGCCGGCCGACGCCCGATGGCGCCCGGCAGGTCCAGGTGCGGCCGGTGGCCAGCGAGCTCAACCTGCGCTATCTGGACTGGATCCTGGACCGCCGCCGGCGGGTGGCCGAGGCGTCCGGTGGCCGGATCGGCTACCTCCATCTCCCCAACACCGCGGTGGAGGGCAACCGGGAGCTGTTCAAGTACTTCTACCCCCAGGCGGGGACGGAGGCCCTCATCGTGGATGTGCGCTACAACGGCGGGGGCTTCATCCCCGAGCGGATGATCGAGCTGCTGGACCGGCCGGTGCTCAACTACTGGGTGCGCCGCGGGATCGCGCCCAACAGCACCCCCGGCTTCGCCCACACCGGCCCCAAGGCCTGCCTCATCAACGGCTACTCCAGCTCGGGAGGAGATGCTTTCCCGTACTACTTCCGCAAGCGCGGCCTGGGCCCCCTCATCGGCACACGGACCTGGGGCGGGCTCATCGGCATCTCCGGCAACCCGGACCTGGCCGACGGCGGCTCGGTGCTGGCGGCCACCTTCCGCTTCCTGGACACCGACGGCAAATGGGTGGTGGAGAACGAGGGGGTCTCACCTGACATCGAGGTGGTGGACCGGCCCGACGAGGTGGCCCGAGGCCGGGACCCCTCGCTGGAGAAGGCCATCGAGGTCCTGCTGGAGGAACTGAACCGCCGGCCGGCGGCCCGGGTGGTGGTGCCCCCGGCGCCGGTGGATCCGGCCGGGGGCCGCTGAGGCCGGGGACTACTTCCGCCGGCGGATGCGCTGGGGCCGGGCACCGGGGATCCGCTCCAGCACCCGGCGGGCCTCCAGATCCAGCTTCACGGTCACCGTGTACCAGCTCACCGAGCCCAGCTCCTCACGGACGCGCCGGGGCAGGAGCTTCCGCACCCGGTCGGGAAGCTCCTTGAAGGGCAACCCGTCGGCGTCCCGGGGGACGGCCTTCAAGATCGCCTCGCGCACGGCGTCGTACTTCACCCGGGAGATGCGCGGGCCCGACTTGTCCGGGTCGGGATGCCGGGTCTGGACCCTGGCGTTGCGGCTGGTGGCCATGGCGCCGGGCATCCTACCGGCCGCATCGCGGCGCTGTCAACGCGCCCTGGGGCTCAGACGGCGGCGAGATACAATGCAGCGCGTTCGAGCGCAGCCAGGAGCCCAGACGTCATGACGATCGCTATGGACCCCGCCGAGCCCGGTGCCCGCCAGGAGCCGGCGGCGTTGCGCTTCTACGTGGGCTGGCTGGCGCTGGGCCTGGCCCTGGTGGCGGGCCTCGGTCTGGTGGACCACTTCACCGGCCCCGAGATCGCCTTCGCATTCTTCTACCTCATCCCGGTGTCCCTGGTGGCCTGGAACACGTCCCGTGCCCTGGGAGTGGCCATCTCCGTGGCCTCGGCCCTGGTCTGGCTCGTGGCCGACACCACCTCGGGCGGCACCTACTCCCACTGGCTCATCCCCTACTGGAACACCACCACGCGGCTGGGGTTTTTCCTGGTGGTGACCTTCCTGCTCTGCGCCCTGCGCGAGGCCCTCCGCCGGGAGCAGGAGATGGCGCGCACCGACCACCTCACCGGCGCCCTGAACGCCCGGGCCTTCGAGGAGGAGAGCAAGAACGAGATCAGCCGCTCGGCGCGCTACGGCCGGCCGTTCAGCGTGGCCTACCTGGACGTGGACAACTTCAAGCAGGTCAACGACCGGCTGGGCCACCGGACCGGCGACGAGGTGCTCAGGGCGGTGGCCTCCACCGTGCGCGCCCACCTGCGCCGCTCCGACCGGGTGGCACGGCTGGGAGGGGACGAGTTCGCCATCCTCCTGCCCGAGTCAGGACAGGCCTCGGCCCGCGGCACCATCGAGAAGGTCCTGGCCCGCCTCTCGGATCAGGCGACGGAGCGGGGCTGGCCCATCACCTTCAGCGTGGGGGTGCTGACCTGCCTGGAGCCCCCTGGGAGCGTGGACGAGATGATCCGGCTGGCCGACGAGGCGATGTACAGGGTCAAGAACCACACCAAGAACGACCTGGCCTTCGTGGTGCTGGGCGGGCAACCGGCGGTCCGGGACGTCTGAAGGGGGTGGGGCGGGACATGGCCCCCCCGGCGGGGCCTCAGCTCCCGCCGCCGCCCTTGCGCCCCGGGATGAAGAGGAGGGCGCCTCCGGCGAGCACGGCAACGGCCCCTGCCCATGCCGGGATGTTGACGTGCTCGCGCTCCTTCACCTGGAACTCCAGGGGCCCCAGCTTGGCGTCATGTGTTTCCTGGGTGTAGCTGAAGCCACCGTAGGCCAGGGACAGGATCCCCACCACGAGCACGGCGGCGCCGGCAAGGCGCCGCATGCTCACGACTGCTTCAGCCAGGAGTTGAGCTTGCTGGCTGCCTCCTCGGTGAGGTTGTCCCAGCCGCCAGCCAGGTGCTCCTTGAGGGCGGTTAGCTTGGCCCGGGCCTCCTCTGCCTCCTTGCGGGCCTGCCCCTGGGCATCGGCCATGGCCTCGCGCACCTTGGCCTCCAGCTCGGCCTTGCGGGCGGCCACGCGGTTTCTGAGCTCGCTCTTCTGGTCTATGGCACTTGGCATCCGGTCTCCCTCCATTGGATTTTTTTTGGATTTCGTGGGGGATCCTAACACATGCCTGCATGGCATGTCCTTTTTTGAGGACAGGCTGCCCGTTCTCCCTCACTGACGCTGCCTGCTCCCAGGCTCCTGCTTGCCACCCCGGCACTGCCGCCGAGCGGCCCTGGCCCCGTGCGGGGATTCGCGGTAACTTTCGCGCTCCACGCCGGCGCGCAGCGAGGACCGCCTGCCCATGACACCCAAGCCCCCTCCCTCCCGGGACGCCGCCTTCGCCGGCCTCCTGGGGGCGCTGTTCTTGCTTTCCGGCGCCACCGGCCTGATCTACGAGGTCGCCTGGTTCCGCCTTCTGTTCCTTAAGCTGGGCGGGACCGGACTGTCGGTGGCGACGGTCACGGCCGCCTTCATGGCGGGCCTGGGGCTGGGGGCCTGGCTGTTCGGCACGCGCCTCGGGAAGGGAATGGCGCCGGTCCGCCTCTACGCCGTCCTGGAGGCGTTCATCGGGCTGTACGCCCTGCTCGTCCCGGCGCTGGTGGACCTGGCGGGGCAGGCCGACGCCTTTCTTCTTGGAGGAGACGCCGAGGGGGCCGCGGTCCGGCTTGCCCGCTTCCTGCTGGCTGGCCTGGTCCTGCTGCCGCCCACCATCTGCATGGGCGGCACCCTGCCCGCCCTGGCCCGCCTGGTGGAGGAGGAGCCCCACCGACCCGGACGGTTCGTGGGGGTCCTCTACGGCCTGAACACCACCGGCGCGGTCCTGGGGGCCGGCAGCGCCGGCTTCCTGCTCCTGCCGCGCCTGGGCTTCTCCACCACCGTCTGGGTCTGCGCCGCCGCCAACCTGACGCTGGCCGCCGCCGCCTGGGCCCTGTCGTCGTGGCGCCGCGCCGGGGCGGCGGCCCCGGCGCCGCCCCGCAGGGAGGGAAAGGGCCCGCGGCGCGGCGGGCCGGAGGCGGCGGGCCGCCCGGGGCTCGCCATCTTCGCCTATGCCTGCAGTGGCGCCATCGCCTTCATGCTGCAGGTGGCCTGGGCCCGCATCCTCACCCTGGTCCTCGCCTCCTCGGTCTACGCCTTCAGCTTCATCCTGGTTGTCTTCCTGTCGGGGCTGGGGCTGGGCGCGCTGCTGGCGGCTCCCCTCCTCGACCAGGTGCAGTCGCCGCGCAGAGCGCTGGCCTGGACCTTCACCCTGGTGGGGGGGCTGTCCCTGCTGGGTCAGGGGCTGTACGGGAAGCTCCCTGCCCTCTACCTGGAAGCGCTCATGCACACCACCGGCGGGCTGGCCCTGGGGCGCGCGGCCGGCCTCGCGGCCGCCATCATGCTGCCGGCGACGCTGGTCATGGGAGCGGGCTTTCCGCTGGCGGTGCGCCTGGCCACCGGGGACGGCCGGCCCGGCGTGGCGGCCCGGGTGGGTCGGGTGTACGCCGCCAACACCGCCGGCAGCGTGCTGGGCGCCTTCACCACCGCCCTGATCCTGATCCCGCTCCTGGGCCTGGCGGGAGTCGTGACCCTGGCCGCGCTGGCTGCCCTGGCGGTGGGAGGCGGCCTGGCACTGGCTGGCGGCAAAGAGGAGGACCGGGCGGGCCGCCGTGCCCTCTGGCCCCTGGCCGCCGGCGTGGCGGTGGTGCTCCTCTGGCTTGCCGTCGTCCCCGGATGGAACCGGAGCCTCATGGCCGAGAGCGTCGCCTTCTGGAGGAAGGACATCCAGGCCCGGGGCGAGAAGGTGTGGGACCAGCTGGCCACCATCGCCCAGGGAGAGGTCCCGAGGACGCTCTTCTACCGGGACGGCGTGACAGCCACCGTGGCGGTCAAGGAGGAGCCTCCCTACCACGGCCAGCGCAGCCTCTTCATGACCGTGGACGGGAAGGTGGATGCCAGCAGCGTCATGGATACGCTCCAGCAGGTCCTCCTGGCCCAGCTGCCGCTGCTGGCCACCGACCCCAAGGGAGCCGACGTGCTGGTCATCGGCTACGCCTCGGGGATCACCACCGGCTCAGTGCTGACCCACCCGGTGGACTCGGTGGTGGTGGCCGAGATCGAGGAGGTGGTCATGGAAGCCTCCCGGCTGTTCGAGTTCGTCAACCGCCGCCCGCTGGAGGATCCGCGCACCGAGGTGGTGATCAACGACGCCCGGGCCTACCTGGAGCGAACCGACCGGCGGTTCGACATCATCAGCTCGGCGCCTAGCTCGGCCTGGCTGTCGGGCCCGTCCAAGCTGTTCACCCGCGAATCGTTCCAGGTGATCCGCTCCCGCCTCAGTCCGGGCGGCATCCTCTGTCAGTACGTGCAGGCCTACGACCTGGACGAGGACTCGGTCCTCACGCTGCTGCGCACCATCCAGTCGGTCTTCGGCCATGTGGCGGTGTTCGAGGCCGAAGGGGTGAACCTGCTGCTGCTGGCGTCCGACGCCCCCATCCAGTTCCTTCCCTCGCGCCTGGCCCGGTCCTTGACGGATCCGGAGATCGGCGCCGACCTGGCGCGGGCGGGGATCCGCAGTCCTTGCGGCCTGCTGGAGCATCTCGTCGCCGAGCCGGCGGCGGTGGCCGCCGCCGTGGGGGACGGCCCCATCAACACCGACGACAACGCCCTGCTGGAGTACCGGGGCCCCCAGGCTGTGGGGCGCG
The DNA here is from genome assembly GCA_041580435.1 of Candidatus Polarisedimenticolia bacterium. Lineage (GTDB taxonomy): Bacteria > Acidobacteriota > Polarisedimenticolia > SMYD01 > SMYD01 > JBFGDW01. Next base: position 27,049 of record JBFGDW010000005.1, read on the forward strand.
TCGTGCACAGGGAGGTGCTGGCGCGGCTGGAGTCGAGCTCCCGGGGCCCGGCGGCGGTGCTGGCCGGGCTGGGACCGGGCGGCGAGGCGGACGCCGGCCTGCTGGCGGCCTCCTGCCTGAGCGAGGGGGGGGGGCGGTGCGCCCCGCCGAGTCTCTGGCCCGTGAGCGGCTGAGCTCCGGACCGGACGCCGACGCCCTGTGGGTGCTAGGGGAGGGGGAGCGGCAGCAGAACCGCCGCGCCGAGGCGCTGGTCCACTTCGACGAGGCCATGCGCCTTGCGCCTGGGCACCTGCCCTCGCGCACCTCCCGCGCCCTGGCTCTCCAGGAGCTGGGCCGCCAGGACGAGGCACTGGCCGTTTGGGAGGCGCTGGCCCGGGAGGCCGGCGGCTCGCCGCTGGTGCTGGGGCACCTGGGGCTGGCCCGCCTGGAGTCGGGAGATGCGGAGGGTGCGCTGATGCGCCTCCGGCAGGCCCGGGAGGCCGCCGGTGGCCGCCGTCTGCCGTTGCCGGTGGACCTGGCCATCGCCCGGGCCCTGGAGCGGCTCGGGCGGGAGGCCGAGGCGCGGCTGGAGCTGGAGGGGTACCTGGCGAGCCGCCGGGACGCCAGCGCACCGGGGCTGGAGGGGGCTGCGGCCCGCCAGCGGCTGGCGGACCTCCTGGAGCGCTCGGGCCTGCAGCCGGATCGGGTCGCGGCGCTGCGCGCCGAGGCGGAGGGGATCCGCGCCCGGCAGGCACCCGCCATCCTGGAGACGGCCATCGGCCGCTTCGAGCGCGAGGGGCTCGCGGCCGCACGCGCTTACCTGGAGCAGCAGGCAACCCTGGATCCAGGGCTGCCGGCCGCGCTCCCCGGCGCCCTGGGCC
>JBFGDW010000006.1:0-26332 GCA_041580435.1 Candidatus Polarisedimenticolia bacterium
ATCTGGGGCGGGCCCTGCACCAAGCCCGGGCGTGAGGGACGGGCCCCGGCCTTTTCTCAAGTGGGCCGGCGGCAAGGCCCGCCTCCTGCCAGCCCTGGAGCGGCGTCTCCCGCCGCGCTTCGGCACCTACCACGAGCCGTTCCTGGGCGGGGCCGCCCTCTTCTTCCACCTGGCGGGGGCGGGCCGGATCGACGGGGCGATCCTCTCCGACATCAACCAGCCCCTGGTGGATACCTACCTGGGCGTGCAGCAGGCGACGGAGGAGGTCATCGCCCTGCTGGCGGAGCACGCCCGGTCCCATGGGAGGGACCACTACTACGCGGTGCGTGACGCCGATCCGGCCGGCCTGACCCTGGCCCAGCGGGCGGCGCGCATCATCTACCTGAACCGCACCTGCTACAACGGGCTGTACCGCGAGAACCAAGCCGGCCGCTTCAACGTCCCCATGGGACGCTACAAGCGGCCGCGGATCTGCGACGCTTCGCGGCTGCGCGCCGCCGCCCACGCGCTGCGCGCGGCCACCCTCCGCTGCCGTCCCTTCACCGACGTGCTCGCCCGGGCCCGGCCGGGTGACCTTGTCTACCTGGATCCTCCCTACGATCCACTGTCGGCCTCGGCCTCCTTCACCTCCTACGATCGGAACGGGTTCGGCCCGCGCCAGCAGGAGCAGCTGCGGGACGTCTTCGCCCGCCTGGCCGCGGCCGGGGTGCACGTGATCCTCTCCAACTCGGACACGCCCCGGATCCGGCGCCTGTACGACGATTACCCCCGGGACCAGGTGCAGGTGAGCCGGCCCATCAGCCGCCGCGCCGCGGGGCGCGGGGCCGTGGGGGAGGTGATCATCCACAGCACCTCCGCCGCGCCTTGACACGCCGCCGGGGCCGCCGGTAGGTTCGGGTCAGCCAGGGGAGGGAGCGTGGAGATCATCCCGGCCATCCGCCTTCGGGGCGGGGCCTGCGCGGGCGCCGCGGGGCAGGAGGCGGAGCCGGCGCAGGAGGCGCGGCGCCTCCAGGAGGCTGGAGCCCCGGCCCTGCACCTGGTGGAGGAGGACTCCCTGGAGCGGGGACGCCTGGCGCGTCTGCTGGACATCCTGGACGTGCTCATGGCGGTCTCCATCCCGGTGCAGGTGCGGGCCGGGCTGCGGGGTGACGAGGAGATCGGCCAGGTCCTGTCGCGGGGTGCCGCCCGGGCGGTGGTGGAGGCCGAGGCGATGGAGACCGGCCGGCTCTCTGCCTGCGCCGCCCGGTTCGGGGTGCGGGTGGTGGCGGCCCTGGATCTGGCGCCGCCCTGGGAGCCAGCCGGCTCGCGGGCCCGGGCGCAGGCGCTGCGCGCCGCGGGGTTCCAGCGGATCCTGTGCCGCGCCCGGCCCGTGCCGGAAGGGGGGCCCGCGCCTGACCCGGTGAAGCTGCTGCCGGAAATCGCCGCCGCCGGTCTGCCGTTGATCTGGGAGGGCGGCCCGCTGACCCTGGCCCGGATCCGCGTCCTGGCCGCCCTGCCCGGGGTCGAGGGGGTGGTGCTGGACCCGTCCCTGGAGGGCGGAGAGCTCTCGGTGGCGGCCGCCTGCGTGGCCGCCCAGGGTGGGTGATGGCCGGCCCCGGCACGGGCGCATACAATGGGGACGGCGGGTGCGGCTCCGGCAGAGAGGATGATCATGAGCGCACAGGTGAAAAGAATGATGGCGACGGGCGTGGCCCTGGCCCTGCTCACGGCGGCGGCCTGCGCCGTGGGCGCCGGCGCCGCCGGCCCCCGGCCGGGAGATCCGGCCCCCGAGCTCTCCCGCAAGCTGTCGGCCTGGGTCTACATCGAGCAGGGCACCGACCTGATCCTCACGGTGGGGGCTCGAGCCGCCGCCTTCCACGAGGAGGACGCCTTCTTCCCCCTGGAGGTGTCGGTGACCAACCGGCAGAAGAACTCCACGTGGGTGATCACCCGCGAGTCGTTCACCCTCATCGATGCCGAGGGGCGGCGCTACGAGCTGCCGTCCCAGCAGGAGCTGGCCCAGGGGTACACCAAGCGGACCTACGACAACAATCTGTTCGACGCCCGCCAGGTCACGGCCGGCAAGCACGAGGGGTACCGGCAGGTGGAGAGCAACTTCTTCCCGGATCCGGTGGGTGGGATCCGCCGCCGGCCGGACACCGTGGCCGGCCTGGCCGGGGTGGCCCCGCGCAGCGGCTCGCTGATTCCCATCGAGCGGGTTGAGCTCAACTCCATGAGCTTCATGGAGGACGTGCTCTACTTTCCCCATCCTCAGGGAAAGCTGGTGGGGCAGCGCTTCAGTCTGGAGCTGAGGGCTCAGGGCCTGGAGGAGCCGGCGCGCATCGCCTTTCAGATCCCGCGCATCTGACCGGCCGGCGCGGGGATGGGCACGGGAGGCTTCAACCTGACCGATGAGGACCTGCCGGGCCTGGCTGGACAGGGCTCGATGGCCATCCTCGGCCGGGAGATCCTGGCCGACCTGCTGACCCCCCTGGGCGCGTTCCTCCGGGTGGCCCACGGCGCGGGCCACGCCTTCCTCCTGGAGTCGGTGGAGGGGGGGCGTGCGGTGGCGCGCTACTCGTTCCTGGGGGCCCGGCCCCGGCGCATCCTGCGCATCCGCGGTGGCAGGCTCACGGTGCAGGAGCCGGGTGGCCCCGAGGAGGCTCGCGACGGGCCGCCCCTCCAGGCGCTGCGGCGCGAGCGTGGTGAGCCGCGCCCCGCGCCCCAGACGGGGCTCCCCCCGTTCACCGGCGGCCTGGTGGGGTTCTTCTCCTACGACTTCGTGCGGCACCTGGAGCGGCTCCCGGGGACACCGGTGGACGACCTGGGGATCCCCGATGCCGTCCTGGGGGATTACCGCACCGTCCTGGCCTTCGACCACCTGCGCAACCGGCTCATCCTCATGACGGCGCTGGACCTGGGCCAGGGCCGGCCGGCCGCCGAGCTCGAGGACGGCCGCCGCCGCCTGCGGGAGCTGGAGGCGCTGCTGTGCGCCCCCCTGCCGCCCCAGGAGCCGGCGCAGGCGCCCCTCGACCTCGCCCCCGACGCGGCGCCCGGCGAAGCCGCTTTCCTGACCGGCGTGGAGGAGGCGCGCCGACGGATCGGGGAGGGGGAGATCTTCCAGGTGGTGCTGTCACGCCGCTTCTCCACGCCCTGGAGCGGCTCGCCGGTGCCGGTCTACCGCCACCTGCGCTCGCGCAACCCGTCCCCGTACCACTTCTTCCTGGCCTGCGGCGGGGATCACGTGGTGGGGGCCTCCCCCGAGATGATGGTGCGGGTCCACGACGGCGAGGTGCGGGTGCGTCCCATCGCCGGCACCCGTCCCCGGGGCCGGGACGAGGCCGAGGATGCCCGCCTGGAGGCCGAGCTGCGCGCCGACGCCAAGGAGCGAGCCGAGCATGTGATGCTGGTGGACCTGGCTCGCAACGACGTGGGCCGGGTCAGCCGCCCAGGCAGCGTGCGGGTGGAGGGGCTGGCCCAGGTGGAGCGCTACTCCCACGTCATGCACATGGTCTCATCGGTTCGGGGCGAGCTGGCGGAGGGGAAGGACGGACTGGACGCCCTGGCCGCCTGCTTTCCGGCCGGGACGCTCAGCGGCGCCCCCAAGATCCGGGCCATGGAGATCATCGACGCCACCGAGCGATTCCGGCGCGGCCCCTACGGCGGCGCCGTGGCCTACCTGGATCATGGCGGCCACCTGGACTCGTGCATCACCATCCGCAGCGTCGTTCTCACCGGCGGCCGGGCCCACGTCCAGGCGGGCGCGGGCGTGGTGGCGGACTCGGTCCCTCAGGCCGAGCTGCGCGAGGTGGGGTTCAAGGCCGAGGCCATGCTGGAGGCGCTGCGCGCCGCCGCCGGGGATGGCTCATGATCCTGGTGCTGGACAACTACGACTCCTTCACCTTCAACCTGGTGCAGTACCTGGCCGAGCTGGGCCAGGACGTGGAGGTGCGGCGCAACGACGCCCTCACGCCGGCCGAGGCCCTGGCCCTGGGGCCGGCCGCGGTGGTCATCTCCCCGGGCCCGGGCCGCCCCGAGGCGGCCGGGATCAGCGTCCCTCTGGTGCGGGAGGCCGGAGGCCGCGTCCCGGTGCTGGGGGTCTGCCTGGGGCACCAGGCCATCGGCGCCGCCTTCGGCGGGAGGGTGGTGCAGGCGCCGGTGCTCATGCACGGCAAGACTTCCGGCGTGCATCACCGGGGCGAGGGGATCTACCGCGGCCTTCCCAGCCCGTTCACCGCCACGCGCTACCACTCCCTGGTGCTGGAGCGGGAGAGCCTCCCCGACGAGCTGCAGGTGACGGCCTGGACCGAGGATGGCACCATCATGGGGGTGCGCCACGTGGCCAAGAGGCTGGAAGGGGTGCAGTTCCATCCCGAGTCCATCCTGACGGATCAGGGGAAGGCGCTGCTGGCCAACTTCCTGGCGGAGATGACGTGAGCGCGGGGGATGCAACCGGTATGGGGGCGGCGCTGGCCGCCCTGGCCGACGGGCGTGAGCTGCCGGAGGAGCTGGCCGCTCGCGCCGTGGACGACATCATGGCCGGCACGGCCACCGGGGCCCAGACCGGCGCGTTCCTCATGGGGCTGCGCCTGAAGGGGGAGACCGAGGCGGAGATCGCCGGTGTCGCCCGGGCCCTCCGGGCCCGCGCCACGCCCGTGGCCACGCCCCCCGGGCCGGTGATCGACACCTGCGGCACCGGAGGAGATGGGCTGCGTACCTTCAACATCTCCACCGCGGCCGCCTTCGTGGTGGCCGGCGCGGGTCTCCCCGTGGCCAAGCACGGCAACCGCTCGGTGTCGTCGCGGTGCGGCTCGGCCGATGTGCTGGAGGCGCTGGGGGTCCCCATGCTGGACGACCCGGAGGCGCTGGCCCGCTGCCTGCGCCGGCACCGCATGGCGTTCCTGTTCGCGCCGCACCTGCATCCGGCCATGCGCCACGCCGCGGGCCCCCGGCGCGAGCTGGGGGTGCGCACGGTGTTCAACCTGGCGGGCCCGCTGGCCAACCCGGCGGCGGTGCGCCACCAGCTCATGGGAGTCCCGCAGGCCGCCCTGGCGCCGGTCATGGCCCGGGTCCTGGGGCGCCTGGGATCGGCCCGGGCCTGGGTGGTGTGCGGCGAGGGGGGGATGGACGAGCTGACCTGCACCGGGCCCAGCACGCTGGCCATCCTGTCGGCCGGCCAGGTGGAGGAGCAGACGCTGGACCCGCGGGATCTCGGGCTTCCCCGGGCCCGCCTGGAGGATCTCCAGGGCGGGGACGCGGCGGGCAACGCGGCGCGCATCGAGGCGATCCTGGGCGGGGAGCCCGGCCCCGGGCGGGATGTGGTGCTGCTCAACGCCGCCGCCGCGCTGGTTGTGGGAGAGGTGGCCGGCGATCTGTTCGAGGGGCTGGGCCGTGCCGCCGCCAGCATCGACTCGGGAGCGGCCCGGCGGGTACTGGACGGGCTGCGCCGGCCGTCCGGGGAGGTGGAAGGATGAACGGCGCGCCGGACATCCTGGCGCGGATCGCCGTCGGCCGGAGGGCGCAGGTGGAGGCTGGCAAGGCCCGCCTGCCGCTGCCGGAGATGCGGCGCCGCGCCGCCGCCCGGCCGCTCCAGGGAGGGTTCGCCCGGGCGGTGACGCGGGTCTCGGCCGTGGCGCCGCCGCGAGTGATCGCCGAGCTGAAGCCGGCCTCTCCCTCCAGCGGCCGGCTCCGGGAGCCGTTCGATCCCCGGGCGCTGGCCGCGGAGCTGGCGGCGGCCGGCGCCGCCGCCCTGTCGGTCCTCACCGAGCCGGACCACTTCCAGGCTGGTCCGGAGAACCTGGACCGGGCGCGCCAGGGCGCCCCCGGGACCCCGCTGCTGCGCAAGGACTTCCTGGTGGACGAGTGGCAGATCTGGGAGTCGCGCCTCCTGGGAGCCGACGCCGTGCTCCTCATCGCGGCGCTCCTGCCCGGCGGGGAGCTGGCGCGCCTGCTCGATGCCGCCGGGGAGGCCGGCCTGGAGGCGCTGGTGGAGGTCGCTGACGCCGGGGAGCTGTCCCGGGCCGTCGCCGCGGGAGCTCAGATCATCGGTGTCAACTCCCGGGACCTGAGGGACTTCAGCGTGGATCTCACGCGCGCCGTCGCCCTGTCCCGCCACCTGCCCGGCGGCGCGGTACGGGTGGCGGAAAGCGGCGTGAAGGGATCCGCCGACCTGCTGCGGCTGGCGGCGGCCGGGTACGACGCGGTCCTGGCGGGGACGGTCCTCATGCGCGCTCCCTCCCCCGGAGATATGCTGGCTCGCTGGCTGCGCGAGCTGGCGGCCGGGACGGGCGCGGCATGAGCTTTCGCATCAAGGTCTGCGGGATCACCGATGCAGCCGGCCTGGATGTTGCGGTGGCGGCCGGCGCCGAGGCGGTGGGGTTCAACTTCCACCTGGACAGCCCGCGCCAGGTCACGCCGGCCACGGCCCGGGCCCTGGTGGCGCGGCTTCCGGCCGGCGTCGCCGCGGTGGGTGTGTTCGTGAACCAGCCTCTGGATCAGGTCCGGAAGGTGATGGACGTCAGCGGCGTCGGCTGGGCGCAGATGCACGGCGACGAGCGGGCGTCCGACCTGGCCGGATTCGAGCGGCCGTGGTACCCGGTGGTGCGGCCTGGTCCAGGAGAGACGCGTCTGGAGGAGGACTGGGAGGCCCCCTTCATCCTTGTGGATGCCCGCAGCCGGAGGGCGTACGGCGGCACCGGCCGCGCCGCCGACTGGGGCGCGGCCGCAAGGCTGGCCCGCCGCCGGCGGGTGGTGCTGGCTGGCGGTCTGTCGCCCGACAACCTGGCGGCCGCCCTGGAGGCGGTGCGACCCTGGGGCGTGGACCTGAACAGCGGCGTGGAATCGGCGCCGGGGATCAAGGACCCGGACAGGCTGGCTCGGGCCATGGCCATCCTCCGGCCCTGGCGCAGGGCCGCGCTGGAGGTACTGCCATGAGCGACGGCCGCGGCCCCGACTCCAGAGGGTACTTCGGCCCCTTCGGCGGCCGCTTCATCCCCGAGACGCTGGCGACTCCCGTGCGGGAGCTGGAGGAGGCCTATCTGGCAGCCCGGTCCGACGCGGCGTTCCAGCGGGAGCTGACCTACACCCTGCTGGAGTATGCCGGCCGGCCAACCCCCCTCACCTTCGCCCGCCGCCTTTCAGAGCACGCCGGCGGCGGCCGGCGCATCTATCTCAAGCGCGAAGACCTGCTCCACACCGGGGCGCACAAGCTCAACAACACGCTGGGGCAGGCCCTCCTGGCCCGGCGCATGGGGAAGCGCAGGGTGGTGGCGGAGACCGGCGCCGGCCAGCACGGGGTGGCCACGGCCACGGCGGCGGCGCTGTTCGGGCTGGAGTGCACCGTCTACATGGGATCCGAGGACATGCGGCGGCAGGCTCCCAACGTCACCCGGATGCGGCTCCTGGGTGCCGAGGTGCGCGAGGTGGCCACCGGCAGCCGCACCCTCAAGGACGCCATCAACGAGGCGATGCGCGACTGGGTCACCCACGTGTCCGACACCGCCTTCGTGCTGGGCTCGGTGCTGGGGCCCCACCCGTACCCCATGATGGTCCGCGACTTCCACGCCGTCATCGGTCAGGAAGCGCGGGAGCAGATCCTGGACGCGGAGGGGCGGCTCCCGGACCGGCTGGTGGCCTGCGTGGGGGGCGGATCCAACAGCCTGGGGCTGTTCTCAGCCTTCCTGGACGACGCCGGGGTGGCCCTCACCGGCGTGGAGGCGGGAGGGGAGGGGATCGCGGGAGGCCGCCACGCCGCGCGCTTCGCAGGGGGCGAGCCCGGAGTCTTCCAGGGGACCCTCACCATGGTTCTGCAGGATGCCGACGGCAACATCCGGACGACCCACTCGGTCTCGGCGGGGCTGGACTACCCGGCGGTGGGGCCGGAGCACGCGCGGCTGCGCGAGACTGGCCGGGTGAGCTACACCCATGTGGACGACGGCGAGGCCCTGGACGCCTTCCGGCTGCTGGCACGCCGCGAGGGGATCCTGCCGGCGCTGGAGTCGAGCCACGCGGTGGCCTGGGTGCTGCGGCCGGGATCGGTGGAGGCGGGACAGACGGTGGTGATCAACCTCTCGGGTCGTGGGGACAAGGACGTGGACACGGTGGCCCGCCTGGATCCGGCGGGAGGGGAAGTGGCGTGAACCGCCTGTCGGCGAGCCTGGCGCGGGCGCGGGAGGAGGGGCGGCTGGCCTTCATCCCCTACATCACGGCGGGCGATCCCGACGCCGGCACGACGCTGGCCGTGGTGCGGATGCTGGCGGACGAGGGAGCCGACATGGTGGAACTGGGTGTCCCCTTCTCGGATCCCCTGGCGGACGGCGTCACCAACCAGCGGGCGGCCGAGAGAGCCCTGGCGGGAGGGATGACCCTGCGCGGCGTTCTCGGCCTGGTCCAGCGCATCCGGGAGACGTCGGAGGTGCCGCTGGTCCTGTTCACCTACTTCAACCCCATCTACCGCATGGGCCTGGATGCCTTCGCCCGGGACGCCGCGCGGGCCGGCGTGGACGGGGTCCTCATCACCGATCTGCCGCCCGACGAGGACGAGGGCTACCGGCGCTCCCTCGCCGCCACGGGCCTGGATCCCATCTTCATGCTGTCTCCCACCAGCGGCCCCGAGCGGGTCGCCCTGGTGAGCCGCTGCACCGGCGCCTTCATCTATTACATCGCTCGCACGGGGGTCACCGGCGCCCGGGCAGAGCTGCCGGCCGGGCTCCGGACGGAGGTGGCGCGGATCCGGCTGACCAGCAGCCTGCCGGTGGCGGTGGGGTTCGGGATCAGCCGCCGCGCCCACCTGGAGGCGCTGGCCGGGGCCGCCGATGGGGCGGTGGTGGGATCGGCGCTGGTGCGGCGCATGGAGGAGGCCGGGGGCGGCGAGGCGTCCGTGGAGGCCGTCCGGGCGCTGGTGCGCGAGCTGCTGGGACGGCGGCCATGAGCGGGCGGGACGGCGGCAAGATCGGCCCCCTGCGCCGGCGCATCGACGAGGTGGACGCGCGCCTGGTGGAGCTGCTCAACGAGCGGGCGCGCTGGGCCCTGCGCATCGGCCAGGTGAAGGGGGAGGCCGGGCTGCCAGTGTACGAGCCGGCCCGCGAGGCCGAGATCCTGGAGCGTGTGGGCCGCCTGGGGCGTGGTCCCCTCAGCGGCGCCGCCCTGCGGCGGCTGTTCGAGCGGATCATCGACGAGTCCCGCAGCCTGGAGCGCTCCGCGGGGGGCGGTGCCGGGCCGGCGGCGGCCGAGCAAGATCAATGAGCTGGAGGTCATGACATGGTCATCGTGATGAGCCCGCGCGCCTCGGAGGAGCAGATCCAGAAGGTCATCGAGGTGCTGGTGCGGCACGGCTGCGACGCTCACCGCTCCACCGGCTCGACCCGCACGGTCATCGGTGCGGTGGGGAAGACCTCGCAGCTGGATCCCAGAAGCTTTCACCTGCTTGACGGGGTGGCCGACGTCATCCGGATCACCGAGCCGTTCAAGCTGGTGGGGCGCACCTTCCAGGCCGAGGACACCAGGGTACGGGCCGGCAACGTGGAGGTCGGCGGCCCCGAGGTGGTGGTCATGGCCGGCCCCTGCTCGGTGGAGACCCAGGAGCAGATCCAGTCCGCGGCCCGGGCGGTGGCGGAGGCTGGGGCGCGGGTCCTGCGGGGAGGGGCCTACAAGCCCCGAACATCCCCCTACTCGTTCCAGGGGCTCGGCCCCGAAGGGCTGGAGCTGCTGCGGGCGGCTGCCGATGCCCACGGCCTGGCGGTGGTGACCGAGATCATGGACGCCGCCGATCTGCCCCGCTTCGAGGAGCTGGTGGACATCATCCAGGTGGGGGCGCGGAACATGCAGAACTTCGCCCTCCTCAAGGCCCTGTCCCGCTCCCGGCGCCCGGTGCTCCTCAAGCGCGGCCTGAGCGCCACGCTGGAGGAGCTGCTCCTGTCGGCGGAGTACCTGCTGGCAGGCGGCAACCGTCAGGTCATCCTGTGCGAGCGGGGAATCCGCACCTTCGAGACCACCACGCGCAACACCCTGGACCTGTCAGCCATCCCCATCCTCCGGCGCCTCAGCCACCTGCCGGTCATCGCCGATCCCAGCCACGGCACCGGGCTCAGGGACTACGTGGCGCCCATGGCCCGGGCGGCGGTGGCGGCCGGGGCGGACGGCCTGCTGGTGGAGGTCCATCCCCGTCCCGACGAGGCCCTCAGCGACGGCGCCCAGTCCCTCACTCCCGACATGTTCCGCGCCCTCATGCGCCAGATGGCCATCGTGGCCACCGCCATGGACCGGCCCCTGGGAGCGGCGCGTCCCACGGGCGGCCCGTGAGCGGAACCGCCGGGATTCCACGCCCCATCGCCATCCTGGGCCTGGGACTGATGGGGACCTCCCTGGGGCTGGCCCTGGGGAGGCGCGGCCTGGCGGACGACCTGGTGGGCCACGATCCGGGCCCGGCGGGTGCCCGGGCGCTGGGCCGGGGCGCGGTGCGCCGCCTGGCGGGATCGGTGGAGGACGCCGTGGATGGCGCCGGCCTGGTCGTGCTCGCGGCTCCGGTCCCGGCCATCCTGGGGCTGCTGCCCGACCTGGCCCGCCTGCTCCGGCCCGGCACGCTGGTCACCGATCTGGGGAGCACCAAGGCGGCCATCTGCGCGGCGGCCGCACGGACGCTGCCGGACGGGATCCCGTTCGTGGGAGGCCATCCCATGGCCGGCGGGGAGCAAGCGGGTCCGGACGCAGCGCGCGCGGACCTGTTCAGCGGCTGCGCCTGGGGCCTGTGCCCGGGCCGGGACACGCCCACCGGGGCGCTGGCGTCGGCGCGTGCCCTGGCCCTGGCGGCCGGGGCCGCCAGCGTAATCATCCTGGATCCCGGTGCGCACGACGAGGCCGCTGCCCTCATCAGCCACGTCCCACAGCTGCTGGCGGTGGAGCTGCTCAACGTGGTCGGCGGCCAGGCCCGCCGCTCCGAGGCTCTGGCGCTGGCCGGGGCCGGGTACGTGGGGATGACCCGGACCGGCAAGAGCCCCTTCCATCTGTGGGAGGGGATCCTGGCCTCCAACCGGGAGGCCGTGCTGGAGGGGCTGCGGTCCCTCCGCGCGGGGCTCGACGAGGTGGAGCGGGCCCTGGCGGCTGGCAGGGAGGGGGAGCTAGCGCTCCGCTTCCGGCGCGCCGCGGCCACCCGGAAGGCCCTGGAGGGCCCCGCGGCCACGGTCCCCGAGGGCCAGGATTCTGCTTGACAATGGGTCGGTACCCGGTATAAATAGGTCGCGAGGTGCGGATCGCGCTCCGCCCGCGGCCGCGTGTCTGCGGGTAAGTTGCTTGAATTCAACTACTTAGAGTTACCGCTGCCAACGCAGCCAACGCGAAATCTGGAGGGGGGTATGGTGAAACGCATCCGTCCGGTGCTGATATCCGGGGCGCTTCTGGGGTTGCTCTGCGTGGGCCCTGCAGCCGCCGATGTCGCCCAGGCGCCCGCCGGCGTTTCCGGCGCCGAGATGGTGACCGTCGGGGACTTTCTCCTGCGTTACGCGCAGGCCATGAACCTGCCGCTGCCCGTGACCGCCGGCCCCGAGGAGGCCGCCGCCGAGTTGCAGGAGCTGGGCATCGTCGAGGCGGACGAGAACCTGGAGCGTCCCCTGACCGAAGGTGACGTGGTGCGCTTCGCAAGCCGCCTGGGCATTCGCCTCACCACGCTGGATGCCGACCGGCTGTTCCCCGGCTCCAAGGTGGAGCCGTTCTTCAACGCCTTCGAGCTGGACCGGACCGGGACCGGCTTCACGGGCGCCACGCTGCCATCCCTCACCACCGATGGCGAGGGATGCGATCCCAACCAGGGGAACTGCGGCGAGGGCAGCCCGCGGGCCAGGGAGAAGCGCAAGAAGAAGAAGATCTTCGAGTCGCCCCCCGAGCCCTGATCGCGACTCTTCCTTAATCGACGGGAATCACGTTGACCGCCAGCGCAAGCTGGCGGTTTTTTTTGCCTGGGAGGGGAGATGACGGAAAGCGCCGGGAGGCGGTTGCGCCTGGCGGTCCAGCTCCTGTTTTTTCTCTCGGGCGCCACGGGCCTCGTCTACCAGATCATCTGGATGAGGAAGCTCATCCTGGTATTCGGCGCCACGGCCTTCGCGGTGAGCACGGTGCTCACCGCCTTCATGGGCGGCCTGGCCCTGGGCTCGTACCTGTTCGGCCGGATAGCCGATACCGGCCGCCGCCACCTCTCCCTGTACGGGGCGCTGGAGATCGGCATCGGCATCTACGCTCTGGCCGTCCCTGCGTTGCTGGAGGCGCTGGTCCCGGTGTACCGCTGGCTCTGGCTGCAGTTCGAGCCGGGCCTCATGTCGTTCGCCTTGCTCAAGTTCACCGGCTCGTTCCTGGTCCTGGTGGTGCCCACCACCCTCATGGGGGCGACGCTGCCGGTGCTGGCGCGCTGGGCGACGCGCCACCCCGGGCACATCGGCGGCAGCGTCGGGCGGCTGTACGCCCTGAACACCTTCGGCGCCGTGGCGGGGACCTTCCTCTGCGGCTTCGTGCTGATCCGCGCCCTCGGCATGCATGGGGCCACGCTGCTGGCCGCGGCCCTCAACGTCGCCCTGGGGCTGCTCAGCCTGGCCCTGGCCCGGAGGGAGCGCCGAGCCGGTTGGCTTCCGGCTCCAGGGACGGAGCCCGCGCCGGCGCCGTCCGGGTTACGGCCCGCTGACGCAGGAGGCGGCAGGAGCTGGCTCCTCCTGACGGTCTACGCCCTGTCCGGTGCCGCGGCCCTCCTGCTGGAGGTGGCCTGGACCCGCGTCCTGACCCTGATCATCGGCGGCTCGGTCTATGCCTTCTCCCTCATGCTCACGGCCTTCCTGCTGGGGCTGGCGGCCGGGGCCATGGCCCTGGCCCGCCTGGCCGACGCCGCCGGCCAGCGCCGGCCGGCGCTCCTGGCCGGGCTGCTGGCGGGGGCGGGCGCCACCTCGGTGGCCACCCTGTGGGTGTTCGGCCGCCTTCCTTACCTGTTCGCCCGGGTCTTCCACGCCACCGGCGGCGATGAGGTGCTGGCCACCGGGTTCAAGTTCGTGGCCTGCGTCCTGGTCATGTTCCCGGCGACGTTCCTGCTGGGGGGGGTCTTCCCGGTGATCGTGCGCATGCACGCGGCCGGGCTCCGGCACCTGGGCCGGGCGGTGGGCGAGGCCTATGCCGCCAACACGGCGGGGACCATTGCCGGAGCGTTCGCCGGAGGGTTCATCTGCATCCCGCTGCTGGGGCTGCAGGGGACGGTGCTGGCGGCAGGGACGCTGGAGCTGGTTTTGGCGCTGGTGATCCTGGCCGCGCTGGGAACCGGCCCGTGGTGGAGGCGCGGGGGGCTGGCGGCGGCGCTGGCCTTGGTCCTGGTGGCCCTCTGGCCGCTGCGGCCGGCGTGGAACGCCCTGCTCATGAACAGTGGCATCTACCTGTACGCCAGCGACCTTCCCGCCGGCTTCGACCGGGAGGTCTTCCGGGAGTACACCGAGTCGGCCTACCGGGAGCTGTTCTACCAGGAGGGGGCCACGGCCACCATCCTGGTGGCGGAGGAGAAGGCCAACGGCAACGTCTTCCTCTCGGTCAACGGCAAGGTGGATGCCTCCTCGGGAAGCGACATGCAGACCCAGGTCCTCAGCGGCCACCTTCCGGCGCTGTTTCATCCCGATCCCGGGACGGCGCTGGTGGTGGGGCTGGCCAGCGGGGTCACCGCCGGGAGCCTGGCCACCCATCCCCTGGAGCGGATCGACGTGGTGGAGATCGAGGCGGCGGTGGTGGAGGCTTCCCGCTACTTCGACGGCGTCAACAACCGCCCCCTGGAGGACCCCAGGGTCCGGGCGGTGGTCAACGACGGGCGCAACTACCTCCTCTTCACCGACCAGCGCTACGACATCATCATCTCGGAGCCGTCCAACCCCTGGCTGACCGGGGCCGCCAACCTGTTCACCCTGGAGTACTTCGATCTCACGGCCCGCAGGCTGGCGCCCGGAGGCATCTCCTGCCAGTGGATCCAGGCCTACAACATGACCTTGCCGGACCTGCAGAGCCTGCTTGCGACGTATGCGTCGGTGTTCGAGCACGTTCTTTTGTTCAACCTGGATGGGTCGGATCTTTTGCTGCTGGGCAGCCAGCGTCCCCTGCGCTTCGACACCGAAGCCCTGGCCCGGCGGATGAGCCTGCTGGACGTGGCCATCGATCTGGGACGGGTCCGGATCCGCGCCGTGGAGGACCTGCTGGCGTGGTTCAGCCTGGGGGAGGTCGAGATCGAGGGGCTGGCCCGGGGTGCGGGGCTCAACACCGACGACAACGCCCGGGTGGAGTTCGCAGCGCCCTGGTCTTTGTTCCAGGAAACGCTGGCCGCCAACACCCGGGCCCTGGAGGCCTGGAGGGCGGCCCCGGAGGCGTACCTGGATCCGAAGCCGGGAACCGCCCAGGACCGCGCCGGCTTCCACCGCCGGCTGGCCGCGGCGCTGCTGCGGCGGGGGGCGGTGGAAGCAGCGCTGGAGCAGGTGGAACGGGCCCTGGCTCTGCAGCCCGACGACGCGACCCGGCGGCTGGAGGAGCAGATCCGGGACCATCTGGACGGGTAGCCGGCGACCTGTTGACGCCGGGCCGGGACGGGAGTATATCGGTGGCCAGGAGGGGGGGCGCCATCCGGAGGCTGGACACGGACCGCCTGGAAGGGGGCGGCGGCAGGGCCGAGGGCTCCGGCTGGGCGGGGTGGGCGTGGGTTTGCCTCCTGGGACTCGTCCTCCTGGCGGGCGCCGGCCCGGCCCGGGGCGCCACCTGGTACGTGGATGCCGCGGCCCCGGGCCCGGGAAGCGGCACCCAGGCCAGCCCGTTCAAGAAGATCCAGCCGGCCTTGGACGTGGCCGCCGCCGGAGACGTGATCCAGGTGGCGGCGGGCACCTACATGGAGGCGCTGGAGACGCGCAGCGGCGTCCCCATCAGCCTCATCGGCGCCGGGGCCGCCGTCACCATCGTGGACGCCACGGGCAAGGGGAAGCCCGCCCTTCTCATCCGCAGCGGCCTGACCCGCGCCCACCGCATCGAGGGGTTCACCTTCACCGGCGGCAGCGGCCTGGACCGGGGCGTCGCTGTCCCGCCCAAGACCGCCGGCGGTGGCATCTTCGTCTTCTCGTCGCCCACCATCACCAACAACATCATCCAGGGCAACACCATCGCCGGCGTGCAGCCGACCTTCTCCGGCGGCGGCATCTACGTGGGGGTGGGCAACCCGCTCATCACCCAGAACCTCATCAGTGGCAACGCGGCCTCGCCGCCGGCGGGGCGACGCAACGCCCCGACCTTCGGTAACGGCGGCGGCATCTACGTCAACTACTTCGCCAACGCCCAGATCAGCGCCAACATGATTACGGGCAACACCGCCGGGAGCCTGTCGGCGTCCAACACGCTCGGGGCAGGGGGCGGGATCTACTTCTTCAACGACTACAGCAGCAGCGAGGGGCGAATCGAGCGCAACGTCATCTCGGGCAACAGGGCCCGGGATTTCGGCGCCGGCATCAGCATCGCAGCGGGCGGCACGGCGACCAGTGGGTCGGACGTCGCCATCACCAACAATCTGATCCTCCGCAACACCAACACCAGCGACGCCGGAGGCGGGCTCTACACCTACTACTCGGACGTGAGGGTGAGGAACAACACGTTCGTTGGCAACCAGGCTGGATTCGGTGCCGGGATCTACCTGGGCCGGACGAATCCGTCGCTCTACCAGACAGTGGTCACGGGGAACGTCATCGCCGGTGGCACAGGCGTCCTGGGCGGTGGTGGGATCTACATCGATCCCTACGCCCAGCCGGTCCTCACCCACAACAACAGCACGGGGAACCTGCCCAACAACTACCAGCCCACCGCCCAGGACCCCACCGGGACACAGGGGAACATCAGCGAGGATCCCCAGTTCAAGGACCCTGCGGTGGACAACTTCCGCCTCCAGTCCACCTCGCCTTCGGTGGACACCAGCACCTTCCTGGAAGCGCCGCCAGTGGATCTGGACGGCATCCCGCGCCCCCAGGACGGTGACGGCGACGGCGTGGCCAGCTTCGACATGGGAGCCTACGAGGCTCCCACTCCCGACACGGACGGCGACGGGCTCCCCGATGGCATCGACAACTGCCCGGGAGTTGCCAACCCGGGACAGCTGGACCGGGACGGTGACGGGGTGGGGGACGCCTGTGATCCCGACGCTGACGGCGACGGCATCGCCAACGAGGCCGACTGCTCCCCCCTGGACCCTGTGGCCAACCAGAAACCCGGCGACGTGGGGGCGACGCTGCGCTTCGCAACGGACGGCATCCGGCTCCACTGGGACCCGGCGCCCTGGGCCCGTTTCTATCTCCTCTACGCCTGGCAGTCGCCCGTCGCCGCGGGTGGCTTCCTCTTCCAGCCGGCCTGCGTCCTGCCGCTGCGCCAGGTGCCCTGGGCCGATCGGCCCCAGAGCCCGCCTGCCGGCTTCATCTCGGCCCACCTGGTCACGGCGTGGAACGCCTGCGGCCAGGGGCCGGTGGGCACAGGGAGCGGCGGGGCGCCACGCCCGCTGCCCGCCGGCTGCGTGAGTCCCACCGCCGATGGTGACGGGGACGGCTACGCGGATCTCACCGACAACTGCCCGGGCCTGGCGAACCCGCAGCAGGTCGATAGCGACGGCGACGGTCTGGGAGACCCGTGCGATCCCTGCCCGGCCGATCCCGCCAATGATCTGGACGGGGACGGCCTGTGCGGCGGAGTGGACAACTGCCCGGCGGTGCCCAACCCACTCCAGTCGGACCGGGATCAGGATGGACTGGGGGATGCCTGCGATCCGGACGCCGACGGCGACGGGCTGGACAACGCCGCGGACTGCGCCCCCCTGGATCCGGTCCTCAATGCGCCTCCCGAGCCCCTGGGCCCGGTCCTGGCCTTCACCGATGCCACCGGGGGCCGCCTGGCCTGGCCCTTCCGCAAGCAGGCCCGGGTGGCCAGCCTCTACGCCTGGGGGTTTCCGGCCTCGGGCTTCCAGCGCAAGGAGGCCTGCGCTGGGTCCGCCCCGGCGGCCACGGGGATCGACGCGCCGGGAATCCCTCCGGCGGGAGGCTTCCTGGGCTACCTGGTCATCCTGTCCAACGCCTGCGGGTCGAGCCACGCCGGCACCGACAGCGCCGGCAACGCGCGCAAGGTCAAGGGCCGCTGCTTCGACCCGGCCACGGACACCGATGGCGACGGGATCGTCGACCTCAACGACAACTGCCCCCTCGTGTTCAACCCACTCCAGGAGGACGCGGACCTGGATGGCCTGGGGGATGCCTGCCCGCAGCCCTGATAGAATGAGACTGCGGCCGCGATCCATGCGGCCCCATCCCACAGGGAGCGAATCCGGTGCATCGACCCCCCCCGAGCCGCGGCGCCGCCATCGGCCTGATTCTCGCTTTTGCCACCGTGGGTGCCATCCCGGGGACGGCCACGCCGGCCGGCGCCCGAGAGGACCTCAACATCACCATCAGCCGGGACACGGTGGCCCGGCTCATCACCGCCTCGGTGCCCTACGAGATGCGCATGGACGTGGGGCTGTTCGAGCAGGTGGTGACCCTCACCAACCCGCGTGACATCCGCCTGGTCCCTGGCGGCATCCGCCTGCGCATGACCGCCACCGGCGCACCGCTCCCCTTCCAGGCCGACATCGACCCGTTCGTGCGACTGGTCCGCGACGCCGCCACCGGCGGCTACACCATCAAGGTGGATCGGATGCCCGTCAACATGGGGCGCGCCGGGACCTACGACCTGGCCTCCTACATCAAGCCGATCCCCGTGGAGAGGGTGAGCAGCCACCTCCTGGCCACTCCCAGCAAGGAGATCGCCCTGGACCTGGTCGTGGACCGGATCGAGGTGGCCGAGAGCGGGATCGTGGTGCGCTTCCTGGCCGAGTTCCGCTAGGTCTCCTGACGCCGGGACAGAGCCTGGCGCAGGCCATCGCCGGCCAGGTGGAAGGCGATGACCGCCCCGACGATGGCCAGGCCGGGGAACGTGGCCACCCACCAGGCCTCCACCAGGGCCGGGCGCCCGCCGCTCACCAGATTGCCCCAGGTGGCATGGGGGGGCGGCACGCCCAGGCCCAGATAGGAAAGTCCGGCCTCCACCAGCATGGTGTCGCCCACTCTGAGGGTCGCCGCCACCAGCAGCGGTGCCAGGGCGTTGGGGAGCAGATGCCGCACGATGACCCCCCCCGGCGCCCGCCCCGCTGCCCGGGCGGCGGCCACGAACTCCTGCTGCCGCAGGGCGAGGATGTGCGCCCGCACCAGGCGGCAGGGTCCCATCCAGCCGGTGGCGGCCAGGACCACCACCACCGCCGTGAAGGAGCCGGGCAGGACCGTGAGCACCAGCAGGATCAGGAACAGGCGGGGGAAGGCGAGCATGCCGTCGGTGAAGCGCATGAGCAATCCGTCCAGGCGCCGGCCACCGCCACCCGCGGCACCGCCGATGATCGCCCCCAGGGCCACCGCCAGCAGCGCCGACAGGAGGCCCACGCCCAGGGAGACCTGGGATCCCACCAGGAGCCGGCTGAGCAGATCGCGGCCCAGGTGATCGGTCCCCAGGAGGTGGCGGCGGGTTCGATGCCAGTCCTCGGGCCGGACCCCGGCCAGCTCGCTGCGCATGACCTGGATCCAGGACCGCCCCCGGCGCAGCCGGACCGTGTCCCCTGCCAGCTCGATCTCGTTGGCCGTGATGATCCCTCCGTCCCTGCGCTCCACCAGGTAGACCCGAGCCAGGGGAGGGAGGGAGTGGGTGGCAATGCCGTCACCGATGCGATTGGGGTCGTGGGGCGCCAGGGCCGGGGCCAGCAGGGCCACCCCCAGATAGAGGCCGCAGCCGGCCAGGCCGATCCGCGAGAGGCGCGCCGCCGTGAGGAGATGCCAGGCGTGGCCCCACGGGCCGCGCGGGATGCCGGCGGCGGCGGGCTCGCGGCCGGCAAGCCAGGCCCCGGCCAGGATGATCAGGGAGGCCCACGCCGCCACGGTCATGCCCGGCGGTCCCCCGGTGAGGGCCGGCGCCAGCTGGGTTCCCCGCCAGGCCCACAGCAGCACCTGCACGGCGCAGAGGACCAGGGCGGCCAGGCCGCGTGCGCGGTGGCCCGCCGCCATGGCTCCGGCGCCGGGGAGCCAGCGGGGCAGGGACGGCCGGCTCACGGCAGGTCCTCCTCCAGGCGGACACGGGGGTCGGCCAGGGCCGCGGCCAGATCCGCCAGCAGGCTGCCAGCCACCACCAGCACCGCGGTCATGAGGGTGGTGGCCTGCACCACGGGGAAGTCCCGGGCGCGGATGGCGTTGAACGCCACCTGCCCCAGCCCCGGCCAGGAGAAGATCACCTCCACCAGGACCGCCCCCGAGAGCAGGAAGGGCAGGGACAGTCCCATGAGCGTGACCAGCGGCAAAAGGGCGTTGCGCAGGGCGTGGCGCCAGGTGACCCGCCACTCGGGCAGGCCCCGGGAGCGTGCCGAGCGGACGAACTCGGTCCCGGCCACCTCCAGCATGCTGCTGCGGACATGGCGGATGGTGGCCGCCGTGCCACTGAGCCCCAGGGCCAGCAGCGGCAGGGCCGTGTGCCGGGCCAGGTCGACGAACCGTTCGAGAAGCCCGGCCTCGGCGGCGCCGACCCCGCGCATGTGGGATGGAGGCAGCCAGCCCAGCTGGTAGGAGAAGAGAAGCACCAGCTCCACCGCCAGCCAGAAGACCGGCATGGAGTAGAAGAAGAGCGAGAGGGTGGTGATGACGGCGTCCAGGGGCCGCCCCCGGGCCGCCGCCGAGACCACCCCCAGCACGGTGCCCAGGCCGAACTGGAACAAGAGGGCGAGGAAGGCCAGAAGGAGGGTCGGGCCGACGGCGGCTGCCAGGATCTCGCTGACCGGGCGTCCCTGGGAGGTGGACAGGGCCAGGTCGCCGCTCACCGTGGCTGCAAGCTGGCGGACATACTGCACCGGGAGGGGGGCATCGAGGCCGTACGCCTCGCGCAGGCGCTCCAGGGACTGGCGGGAGACGCCGGGGCCCTGGTACAGCTCCAGGGGGTCGCCCGGAACGAGGCGGCCCACCAGGAAGGTCAGGGTCCAGATGAGCCAGAGCAGCGGGATGGCCGCCACCAGCCGCCGCAGGGCATAGCCCAGCACTCCCGGCCCGCTCAGCGGTCCCTCAGCTCCGGCGGCACCCACCAGCGCTCCAGGCGGAAGAGCGGTGTGTGCGGGTTCGGCGCCGCCCCCTGCACACGGGAGCTGATCCCCACCAGCCGGTCCTGCCAGTAGAGGAAGGTGTAGGGCTGGTCCCGGTGCAGGATGGCCTGGGCGGCGTCCAGCAGGGGTTTGGCCTCCCGGAAGTCCTCCACCTCCGCCGCCTGTCGCAGCAGCTCGTCCAGCTCGGCGCTGGAGTAGCGGCCGTAGTTGACGCCGTCTTCCGCGGCGCGGGTGGCGAACATGACGCCCAGGTCGACCTTGGTGGGCAGCCGCCAGCCGCCTATGGTGGCGTCGAACTGTCCGGCGCGGCTGCGGGCCGCCTGGGTGTTCCGCTCCAGGATCACCGGACGGACGTCGATTCCCACCGCCTTGAGGTCGGCCTGGATCATCACGGCCATGTCCTGGCGAAGGGTGGAGTCGGACGGGACGAGGATCTCGAAGCGGAAGGACCGCCCGCCCCGGTCCAGCCATCCATCCCCGTCGGTATCGCTCCATCCGGCCGCGGCCAGGCGGCGGCGGGCGCCAGCGGGGTCGTGGGGGTGGGGCGTCAGGCCGGCGTTGTGGGCCCAGAAGAGCGGCGGGATGGGCCCGGAGGCCACCTGCCCCGCGCCGTGGAGGAGATCCTCCGCCAGCCGGCGCCGGTTGATGCCCAGGGTGAGGGCCAGCCGGACCCCGGGGTCATCGAAGGGCGGCCGGACACAGTTCCACATGAGGTAGCCGTAGAAGTTGTCGGGGTAGCGATGCAGCGTGACCTCGGGGCGTGATTCGAGCCGCGCCATCTGGGACGGATCGATCTTGTCCCAGAAATCGACCACGCCGGCCAGGAGCTGCTCCACTCCCGAGGCGGGATCCGGGAGGATCCGGTAGACGACCCGGTCCAGGTAGGGGCGCGGCGCGCCGAAGTAGTCGGGGTTGCGCACCAGGGTGATGGACTGGCCCGGTTCCCAGCCGTTCACCTTGAAGGGCCCGGATGAGACAGGCTGGCGGTCCAGCCCCGAGCCACGCCAGGAGGCGAAGGGGACCTGCCCCCAGATGTGCCTGGGAAGGATCACGCCATCGTTGGCGTCCATGAGCTGGTAGGGATAGACCCGGCGGAAGTGGAATCTGGCGGTGTGGGCGTCCACCACCTCCACGTCCTCGATGGCCTTCTTCGCATCAGCGCCAAGCCAGGCCACGTCGGGGTGGACGGCCGCCTGCCAGGAGAAGCGCACGTCGTCGGCCGTCACCGGCACCCCATCGGACCAGACCGCGTCGGGGCGCAGGTGGAAGGTGATCTGCCGCCCGTCGGGGGACACGTCCCAGGACTGCGCCAGGGCCGGCTCGAACGAGGGTGGCCCCTGGGCGAAATCGGGTTGTTCCTCCAGGAGCGAAGCGAAGACGTGATAGGCCACGTCACGGGTGAGAGCCTGGGTGGAGAGGTAGGGGTTGAGGGAGTCCAGGTCGCTGCCCACGCCCAGCAGGACCGTGCCCCCGGGCTGCGGCTCGCCGGTGTAGGGAATGGGGGTTTCGGGCGGCGCAAGGTCCCCCCCGCCGCAGCCGTGGGTCACAAGCAGCGCCGCCGCCAGCAGGGCGGCAAGCCGCAGGGGATGGGCCGGAGGGGCGAGTCGGGATCCGGTCAACGGCGATCTCCGGCGGGCACTCTACACGGTCGAGGCCGGTGAGGGAAGCAACTGCAGGACACCGGAGTCAGCGCCGGCGGGAGGTGTCCTCCGCCGGCGGTGTCCCCGGCCAGGGCGGGTAGCTGATTCGCAGCGCGAGGAGAAGCTCGTGGGCGATGGCTCCCTTGCTGCGCTCCAGGCGCTTCCCTGCCAGCGGGTCCGTCTTGAGGTCGTACAGCTCGTTCTCACCGGTCTGCGTCCACCAGCCGGGCTCGTGGATCATGGGCGGCCGGGGCGGGGTGCTGATGAGCTTGTAACGGTACTCGCCCAGGATAGCTCGGGCGAAGGGAGGCTGCGCCTGGCCGGCGTGCAGGTACCTCCTGGGGAGGGCCGCCGGGGCGCGCAGGTAGTGGGCCAGGTTGATGGCATCTCCCACCCTGAAGCCGTCGTGGAGGCCCAGCGCCCCCAGCAGCGTCGGATACAGATCCATGAGCATGATGGCCGACTCGGGGGCGTCCGCCTCGTGCGCCCGCACACCGGGGCCGCGGATGAGGACCGGGACCTCCAGCTCCTCCTCGTGGAGGGTCCGTCCGTGGGAGAACCAGTGGCCGTGCTCTCCCAGGGCCTCACCGTGCAGCGAGACCACTGCGAAGATCGCCTCCTGGCGGCGGCCGGACGCTCCCAGGCCGTCCCACAGGGCCCCCAGCGCCCGATCCGCCTGGCGCACACCGCTGTCGTGGGCATCCAGGTAGAAGTCCAGGCGCCGGATGGAGCCGTTGAGGGCCGCCTCGGGCAGCATCTCGGGGAGCCCGGCGTCCCCCGCCGGCAGGGTGAACCGCCAGGGCTCGCTCATCCCGTCGGCAGCGAACTCAAGCAGGTCCGACAGGACCGCCGGATAGGGGGCGGCCGGATCGTCCAGGTGCAACCAGAGAAAGAGATGCTGGTCCCCAGGGACCTCGGCGGCCGCCGCCAGGGCGCGGGCGGCCAGGGCCGGGCCGTCGCGGGACTCGCCCACCACCAGCTTGTGAAGGCCGCGGACGAGGGCGGGCGTGCGGGCCAGCGGACCGGGGGGGACAGCCCCGATGCAACGGAATCCGGCGGCGGCGAGACGCTCGGGCAGCGTCCCCTCCGGGAGGGGGCCGTCGCCGGACTGGTACAGCCGGTGCTTCCCGGGGTCCAGTCCCGTCCACAGGCTGGCCAGGGCCGGCACCGTCTCGGGGACCGGTGTCCGCGCTCGGCGCAGCAGCATTCCTTCCCGTGCCAGCTCCGCCAGGCGTGGAGTCCGGATGCGGCTGGTGACGGGACCGTCGACCCGGTCGGCGCGCAGGGAGCTCACCGTCACCAGCACGAGGCTTCGAGGCGCCTCCGCGGCGCCGTCCCGGGCAGGGGCGGGAGCCTCTGCCCGCGCCACCGGAGCCAGGACCCAGCACGCCATGAGGAGGGCCGCCCAGGGGACGCTGCGCTGGAGTCGGCTGGGGAAGGACACGGCTGCGGGCACCTCGCGTCGGCGGCAATCAGATGCTAGCAATCCGCCGTCAGCCCGTCCATCGGGTACCATGGAGCGATGCGCCTTTTCCTGTTCGATGTGGACGGCACGCTCATCGATGGCGCCGGTAGCGGCCGCAGGGCGCTGGAGCGCGCCTTCGCCGAGGTCTTCGGCCTGCCCCGGGTCCCTGACGTGCAGGGCCAGGTCACCTTCAACGGCGCCCTGGACGGGCAGATCCACAGGCAGATGGCGGCGCATCTGGGGATCGAGGAGGCGCGCCTGGAAGACGGGCGGGCCCGCCTGCTGGAGCGCTACGTCCACCACCTCCGGTTCACCCGCGCCGAGAACGGGGGCGGCCGGGTCCTGCCAGGCGTGCGGACCCTCCTGGGCGCCCTCTCGGCCCGGAGGGATGCCCGGCTGGGGTTGCTCACCGGCAACGTGGAGGCCGGCGCCCGGGTGAAGCTGGAGCCCCATGGGCTCAACGATTACTTCGCCACCGGCGGGTTCGGCGACGACGGGGACAGCCGCGCCGAGGTGGCGCGCGTGGCCCGGGAGCGCCTGCAGGCCCTTGCCGGGGTGACGGTTCCACCCCGGGACGTGGTGGTGATCGGCGACTCGCCGCGGGACGTGGAGTGCGGCCGCGCCAACGGCTTCACCACCCTGGCCGTGGGGACCGGGTGGACCTCGTGGGGGGAGCTGGAGGCGGCACGGCCGGATCACCTGCTCCGGGATCTGTCACATACCGAGGACATCCTGTCACGCCTCTGGCCCGGGAGCGATTGACAGCCGCCCGGCTGCCTGTATATCTATGACATCGACGGAGGGCCGGCGCGTGGAACGTCCGAGACATCGTCTCAGGGGGGTTGCCTTTTTCCTGGCGTGCGCATGCCTGCTGTTCGCCTCCTCGAGCTCCCGCGCCGCAGAACCGTTCCCCACCTGGCCCGAGATGGAACCGCGCGTCGCCTTCTGGGTCGATGTCTACACCCGCTATACCACCCGCCAGGCGGTGATTCACGACGCCGAGCGGCCGCACGTGGTGTACGGAGTGGTGGAGCTGGGTGGCGAGCCCCTTGGCGGGCTGGGCGAGCCGGTGGCTGCCGATGGCCAGATCATGCGCCTGGCCCGGGAGAGGGTGCAGGGGATCCTGGCCAGCCTGCAGGGGTTCAGCGGCGGCCTGGAATCCCTGTCCGACCTGGAGCGCCAGGTGCACGACGCGGTGGCCGGCGAGCCGGAGCCGGACCGGTTCCTGGCCGCCGTGGATCGCGTCCGCGTCCAGCGCGGGCAGGCGGACCGGTTCCGCCTGGGGCTCATCCGCTCGGGGCGTTACGTGGACGCGTTCCGGGAGATCGCGCGCCAGGAAGGGGTCCCTGAAGATCTGGCCTACCTGCCCCACGTTGAGTCGAGCTTCGACGCCAGCGCCCGCTCCCATGTGGGCGCCGCCGGACTGTGGCAGTTCATGCGCGCCACCGCCCGGCGCTTCATGACCATCGACTCGAGCCGGGACGAGCGGCTGGATCCCTGGATCGCCTCCAGGGCGGCCTTCCGCTTCCTGCGCGAGAATCATGAAGCCCTGGGCTCCTGGCCGCTGGCGCTGACGGCGTACAACCACGGGCCCAACGGCATGGCGCGCGCGCGCCGGGAGTTCGGCGACGACCTGGTGCGCATCATCGCCGAGTACCGATCCCGGACCTTCGGCTTCGCGTCCCGGAACTTCTACGCCGAGTTCCTGGCAGCGCGTCGCATCGCCCGGGACCCGGAGCGCTGGTTCGGCCCGCTGGAGCCGGAGCCGCCCCTGCGGTTCGATCCCGTGCCGCTGCCCGAGTACGTGCGGGCCGATGCCCTGGCCCGGCACCTGGGGGTCGATGTCCCCCGGCTGGCCCTGCTCAATCCCGCCCTGGATGCGCGCACCTGGAAGGGCGAGAAGCTCCTGCCCCGGGGCTACGAGCTGCGCGTCCCTGCCGGCCTGGGGGAGCGCCTGGCGGGGGGCTGGGACGCGGTCCCGGCGGCGGCCCGCTACGAGCGTGCGGTGGACGAGGCCTGGCACCGGGTGCGCGCCGGAGAGACCCTCTCCGCCATCGCCTCGCGCTATGGCACCTCTGTTTCGGCCATCCAGGCCCTCAACGGTCTCGGCCGCAGCAGCCTCATCCGGCCGGGACAGCTCCTGAAGGTGCGCGAGGCGGAGACGTGGGTGGCCATGAATGCCCGGCAGGGCGCGGGGGAAGGACGCCACGTGGTGCGCCGTGGCGACACACTCACCGCCATCGGCTCGCGCTACGGCGTGGCCGTGGCGGAGATCATGCGCCTCAACGATCTGCGTGACGCGTCGCGGCTGGTGGTGGGTCAGGTCCTCCTCATCCCCGCCGGGAGCTGAGCGCCGCAACGGGGGCGTGGCTCCCCGCCTGCTCCGGGCCTATCTTGACCCTCCCATGGTCCTCCCGGGCTCATCCCTTTCGTCAAGGCGCCTGAGCCTCGTGCTGGCGGCGGCCCTGGCGGCCGTCGGCGCCTCCCCCTCAGGGGAGGCCGACCTCTATCAAGTTCTTCTCCTCCCCGGCCGCGGCGAGGTGGATGTGCGGTTCACCCCGGCCGGCGGCGGCGAGGCGGTGTCCCGGATCTTCCGCCCCGCAGATGGCAACCGCTCGTTGCGCGTGGAGCCGGGAAACTCCTACCTGTTCCCTGAGTCGCTCTGGGACCGGTTCGCCGGCAGCCGGACGGGTCCGTTCCGCATCGAGGTCACCACCCGGGACGGGGAGGCGGTGCACGCCTCGGGCAGCCCCGCCGGCGTCAGGCCGGCACCGGAGGAGGGGTTCGCAGTCAGCCTGTTCCAGGGCACCTCGGCGCAGCGCGGCGATGGCCTGTTCGTGCTGGCGGCCACGGCCACCCCTGCGGGGGCGTTCCCGCCACCGCCCCCCTGGGTCGGGCACTTCATGTCCGATGTGATCTCCCATCTGGAGGCGCGATTCGGTCCTCTCCCCGGCCCGGTGCCCCGGATCGCCGTGCTGGATTTCCCGGCGCCGATGGCCAAGTCGTATCCGGGGACCATCGTCCTGGATCGCACGCTGGCGCAGCGGGACGGTCCGCCGCCGGCCGGCA
>JBFGDW010000007.1:0-26073 GCA_041580435.1 Candidatus Polarisedimenticolia bacterium
CCACCGCCTCCAGGTGGCTGGGGTTGCTCACCAGGTGCACCTGCACCTCCTCCCCGGACGGTGTCGTGTGGACGCCGGTGGCGCCCAGGTGGTAGCGGAGGTCACCTCCACCCAGGACGCTGCGCGGGTCACCGTCCTCGAAATGGGTGAACAGGTCCCGGGCAGGGCGTCCCACCACGTTGATCATCACGTTGAGGCGGCCTCGGTGGCTCATGGCCAGCAGGGCGGTATCGGCGCCATGAGCCGCCGAGGCATCCAGGAGGGCGTCCAGCAGCGGAATGAGCGCCGCCGATCCCTCCAGCGAGTAGCGCTTGCTCCCCACCCAGCGCTGGTGGAGGAAGCGCTCCAGGAGCTCGGCCTCGGCCAGCCGCCGCAGGATGCGCCGGGTGTCGGTGGCCGGAGGCTCGGTCTCCATCCGCTCCGCCACCCAGGCCGCCCGCTCCAGGATATGGATGTGCATGAACTCGGCGCCGATGGAGCCGCAGTAGATGCGACGCCACGGCTGCGCCGCCTTCCCCTCGGCCCCCTCCAGGTCGGGGTGCACCAGGGGCTCCAGGCGGCCCAGGGGATCCAGGTCGGCCTGCAGGTAGCCCCAGCGGCGGAAGGCGTCGGGGAGCCGATCCGGCGGGATCACGCCTCACTCGCCCAGCAGGTGGGCGGCCACCCGCCGCCGGTGCGGGGCGTTGCGGTGCTCGTAGAGGTAGATCCCCTGCCAGGTGCCCAGTGCGGGCCGGCCGCCGGTGACCGGGACGGACAGGGTCGTGGAGGTGAGGGCCGCGCGCACGTGCCCGGGCATGTCGTCCGGGCCCTCGTCATCGTGGCGGAAGATGGGATCTCCCTCGGGGACCAGGCGGCGGAAGAAGCGCTCGAAGTCGGCCAGCACCTCCGGGTCGGCGTTCTCCTGGATCAGGAGCGACGCCGAGGTGTGCATGACGTGCAGGGTGAGCAGGCCGGTGGCGATGCCGCTGGCTCCCACCCAGTCCACCACCTCGGTGGTGAAGGGGACCAGTCCTGGCCCCCGGGTGGGAATGACGAACTGGTGGCTCGCCTGGCGCATGGGGACATCTTACACCGGCCGGCGGCGCCGGGCCCGGCGGGATCAGGCGCCGCTGGCCTCCTTGAGCTTCTTGTAGACCGCTGCCGCCACCTTGCCGTTGCGATCGGGATCGCCGAAGGCCGACCGGAAGTTCTCCACCGGAATGACCGCCTTGGCGGCGCTGCGGTGTCCGCCGGCGTTGCCGATCTCCCCGAACACGCTCTTGACCACGTCTCCCGCGGATTTCTGGTAGCCCAGGTTGCGCAGGGACAGGGTGACCTGGCCCCCCACTTCCCCCGAGATGGCGCACCACTTCACGTCGTCCAGCTGCAGGAAAAAGTCGGCCAGGGCCGGAGCCAGGTCATCCCTGGGAATCTCTCCCAGGTGCGAGTAGAGGAAGCCGTCCTCGAAGATGTGCTGCTGCCGCACCCGGTCGATGAAGGCCAGGCGCTCCATGGTGATCCCCTGCCCTTCGATCTTGCGCAGGATGTTCAGGTTGGCCCGCTGGTAGAGGAAGGCGAACGAGCGCAGGTCGGCGGCGTGGACCCCCCGCTCCAGGAACAGCGTGTCGGTCTTGATGGCATACAGGAGGGCCGTGGCCGTCCGCTCCGAGACGGCGTTGCCCGAAGCGAGCAGATGCTCCAGCAGGATGGTGGAGGTGGCGCCCACGTTGGGGCGCAGGTCCAGGAACCGGGCCTTGTACCCCTTCTGGGGCGGGTGGTGGTCGATGACCAGGTCCACCGCGGGGAAGCGTTCCCCCCAGTAGTGGGGCTGGATGTCCACCACTGCGATGCGGTCGAAGCGACTGATGTCCTCCTCCTTGAGCTTCTTCACCTTCAGGTCCAGCATGTGGATCATGCGCAGGTTCTCGGGGCGGGTCACCGGGGCAAAGGCGCCGATGACCGCCGTCTGCCGGGTGCGGCCCAGGATGGTGCGCAGGGCCAGCGCCGACGCCAGGGAGTCGGGATCCGGATCATCGTGCAGGAGGATGAGGATGCGCTCGGCCTTGTTGAAGTCCTCCTGGTAGCGCCGCACCAGGCGCCGGGTCGCGGCGTACTCCAGCTCCACCTTCAGCTCGTCCTCGAACTTCTCCCGCATCCGCACCGTCTTGACGCCTGGGAACCGCTCCACCAGGGCTGCCTCGTCGATGCCGGTCCCCTCCTTGATCACCACCACGATGGGGGCCTCGCCCACGCGCTTGTGGATCTCCTCGATGACGGTGCAGATGGATCCCCGGTCCGCCAGGTCGACAATGATGTTGGAGTTCTCGCTGAGCCCGGCGCGGGTGTAGAGCCGGGCCGAGGTGAGCCGTCCCGACAGGGCGTTCAGGCCGCGGCGCTTCAGGGATCGGGCCAGGTTGCGACGGGGCGTGGCGAAGATCATGGGCTCGCCGCCGCCCTCGATGCCGCCGCCGAGGACCTGGGGCAGCAGGTCGTCATCCAGAAAGAGGATGGTGCTCATAGAAGGAGCGGTCAGTCCCGCGCGAGCAGGGTCTCCAGGGCCCGGGCCAGTGGCTCACCGTGCAGATCCATGGCGGCGATGCGGCCGTGCTTGTCGATGAGCACGTTGAAGGGGATGCCCGTACGATGGATGCCGTAGGATTGCACCACAGGGTTCAGCCAGCCGCCCGTGGCCAGATGGGGATAGTCCAGCCCTGCGCTCTGGATGAAGCCCAGGGCCACTCCCGGGCTGGTGTCCATGTTGATCCCCAGCAGGTGCACCCGGTCACCGTAGCGCCGCGCCAGCTCGGCAAGCGCCGGCGCCTCGGCGCGGCAGGGCGCGCACCACGTGGCCCAGAAGTCCATGAAGATCGGCTTGCCGGCCAGCTTGCTCAGCGTGACCTCCCCGCCGCCCAGTCGCGGGAGCGTGAAATCGATGAACGGATCCCCCACGCGCACCGAGGCCATGTCGATGACCGAGGGACGGCCCGGGGACTGGGGCCCGGGCAGAGGCTCGGGCCCTTCGAGCCTGGGGGCGGCCAGGGAGGAGGGACGGCTGGGCTCCGGCCCGGGGCGGCGTATGCGCAGCTCCTGCTGGCCTCCCGAGGCGCGGCGCACCTGCAGGCTGATGGCGTCCATGCGGGTGGCCAGCAGCCGGGCGCGTACCTGCTCCAGGGTGGCCCCGGTCACCGGCACGCCGTCCACCGCCAGGATGCTGTCCCCCGGGCGGACCCCGGCGCGGAAGGCGGGCCCCTCGGTCGCGGCCTCGCGCACCACGACGTTGCCCTCCTGCCGGTCCAGCGTCAGGCCCAGCTCGGAGATGGCCCCGTCGGTCGCGGCCAGGGGGCCCCCCGCTCCGGCCAGGAGGCACACGGAGAGTGTCGCACTGAGAATGAATCGCATCCCGCTCAAGCTGTCGCCTCGATGCGGGCGAGTTTACTCCGTTCCCGCCCCGGCGGCCAGTATCGAGGCATAAGCCTTGATGATTGTTGAGGTTACAGGCCCAGGCCCAGCGCGCCTTCCGGGCCCCGCCAGGGTGACCGGGGCCACCCCCTGCAGAGAGCTGCACAGGAACGCCTCCGGCGCGGTGGCCAGGTCGGCGGCGGTGAGGTCGGCCGCCTCCCAGCCCAGTCCCAGTGCGGGGGCGACCTCCGTCAGGAGGCGGTGGCGTGTGAGGCCATCCAGCGGCCCCGCCGCGGGCCCCGGGGTGAGAAGGCGTCCCTCCCGGACCAGGATCAGGCTGGCACGCGCCCCTCCCACGAGCAGCCCGTCCCGCGTCTGCACCAGCCCCTCGTCGGCGCCGGCCCGGCGGGCGGCGGCCAGGCAGAGCAGGTTCCCCAGGTAGGCCAGGCTCTAGTGGGTGGTGAGGGCGTCTGCGCCGCCGGGAGCCGGCGGGCCGGCCACCAGCGCCGTCCGCACCCGCGGCACCGCCGGGAGCTCCGGCAGCGGGTGCACCGCCAGGAAGAGCCGCGCCTCCCGCGCCGGTGCGGACGGGTCCCCGTCCAGCAGGTCCCCCGCGGTGAGCGTCAACCGCCCGCGGCCGCGGATCGCCCCCAGCCGCTTCCCCAGCTCCGCCGCCGCCCGGGCCACCCGCTCCTGCCATCCGGGCCTCGGTGACGGGAGGTGCAGGGCGGCCGCCGAGGCGGCCATCCGGTCCAGGTGCTCCGGCAGGCGGAACGGCCGGCCCCCTTGCAGGAGGAAGGTCTCGAACAGCCCCTGGGCGTACAGCAGGCCCCGATCGGTCACGGGGATCGCCGGTCCCTCCCGCGGCGGCGAGGGATCCTCGGCCCAGATCAGCGGCGTGGTCACGTTGCCAGCCCCGGCGGCAGGCAGCCACCCATGGCCGCCAGCAGCGAGCGCGCCTTGTGCAGCGTCTCCGCGTGCTCGTCGGCGGGATCCGAGTCGGCCACCACCCCGCCACCCACGGGCAGAAACGCGCCCCGGGGGCCGGCGATGAGGGTGCGGATGACCATGGCCAGGTGAAAGCGCCGGGGCCCCTGGAACCAGCCCACGCCGCCGGCGTAGGCGCCCCTGGGCGCCCCCTCCAGCCGGCGCAGGATCTCCACCGCCCGGATCTTGGGCGCTCCGGTCATGGAGCCGGCCGGATGGACCGCCGCGAGGATCTCGGCCATCCCGGCGCCGGGCCGCAGCCGGGCCCGCACCGTGGAGACCAGGTGGTGCACCGACGCGAACGTCTCCACCTGGCACAGAGCGGCCACCTCCACGCTGCCGGTGGCGGCCACCCGGCCCAGGTCATTGCGCACCAGATCGACGATCATCACGTTCTCGGCCCGGTCCTTGGAGGAGGCCGCAAGCTCCCGGGCGAGGGCGGCGTCCCGCCGGGGATCGGCGTGGCGCGGCCGCGTTCCCTTGATGGGCCGGCTCTCGAGAATCTCACCACGGCAGGCCAGGTAGCGCTCCGGGCTCAAGGCCAGGAGCGCCGTGCCGTCCTCCTCCACCAGCGCCGGGTACGGCACGTCGTTGGCGCGCCACAGGGCCAGGAAGGTGGCCACCAGCCCCACCGGGTCGGCCGCCTGCAGGGGGAGGTGAATGGGGTGGGACAGGTTCACCTGGTACACCTCGCCGGCCGCGATGGCCGCAAGCACCTGCCGCACCCGCTCCTGGTGCTCGGCGGCGGAGACCGGCAGCACGGCGGCACCGGCGGCCGCGGACCGCGCCAGGGCCGGTGATCGGCCCCGGGCGGCGGCGCGCTGGAACGCCTCCGCCGCGGCCCGTGCGCGATCGCGGGCCGCGCTCCTGCCGGAGCGCACCGGCAGGCCGCGTGGGGGCAACGCCACCACGGCCCCCCGGCCGGCGGCCGGCTCGAGCTCCAGCCAGACGGTGTGTCGCTGCAGGCAGGTGGCGCCCAGCTCGTGGCCGATCCACCCGGCCGCGGGCCCGCCATCGAGGAACCGGACGATGGACGCCAGCGTCCTGGCGGATCCCTCCTGCCACGGGAAATCGGCGCCGCCGCGGGTGGCGGCCTCCCCTCTGTGCGGGGTCGCGGCCGGCGGCGCCGGTGTGAAGCGCGCCTCTGGCCGCAGCCCCAGCACCAGCCGCCGCGCCGGTGCCTCCCCGTGCAGGGCGTCGTCCACACCCACCAGCAGCGGCTCCACGTCCTCCCCGTCGGCGCGGGCGGCCGCCAGGCCCAGCAGGACGCTGGCCGGGTCCGGCGCCGGCTCCAGCGGCAGGACGCACGGCCCGGCCAGGTCGCCGCGCTCGGCGCTCGACGCCAAAAGGGTCACGGCGACGGCTCCAGCTGGAGCGTCCGGGACTCGAGCGCCGCCCGCCCGGCCTCATCCAGGAAGATGGGGAAGTCCTCCAGGGCCGCCCACGGCCGGGCCTGATCGTCGTAGTGGGGGCTCGCCGGCAGGCCCGACTGGCCGATGGGGATCACCATCCGCAGCCCACCGCCCGGCGCCAGGTCGGCGATCATGCGCATGGCCGGAAGCGCCACCACATCGAAGGAGCGGGACGGGATGCACGCCGTGGCCAGGAGCACACCGCCGGTCCCCGCCACCGGCAGGGCGGGACCGTTGAAGAGAGGCGCAAGCCCGGCCTGGCGTCCCAGCGGGTGGACAAAGCGCGCCTGGTGCAGCCGTGGCCAGTCCCAGGCATCGGCATCCTCGCCGGCGCGGCGCACCATCTCGGCCCACGCCTCGCCCAGGGCCGACGCCACCCGGCCGGGAAGCGTCTCCCGCTCCTGGGTGCCGGCCCTGTCGGCCCAGTCGCGCTCGCCCGCGCCCTCCACCTCCACATGCCGCTCGGGCGCCAGGAGCTTGAGCAGGCCCGCGTCGGCGGCTGCGGCCAGATCGTCGCCGACGTCATCGGCGAAGACCCCCGCCTTGAGCCGCTCCCAGAAGAGGCTGAACAGCCCCGGCGACGGCCCGGCGTCGAAGCGGGCGTCCCACCCCGCAAGCAGGGTCCAGGCCCGCGCCGCCGGCCCGCCCCCGGGCGGGAACCCCTCCCCCGCCGCGGCCAGGCGGCGGAGCCCCTCCAGGGCCAGGGCGGCCTGGCGCGACAGGGTGTCCTGCTGCATCTGGCGGAACGAGCCGGCGTTGTGGCGCGGCAGGGCGTCCAGCAGATCAGCCGCCCGGGCGGCGCGGTGGGCCTGGATCCAGGCCCCGTTCCAGGCCTCCCCCCGGGAGCCGTGCAGGACGCGATTGTTGGCGCTCACCAGGCGCCCCGACGTGGGATCCAGCCCGAACGGCCGATCGGCAGCGGCGTCCACACCGGTGAAGATCGACTGCAGCTGCCATCCGGCCGCCGGCAGCAGGCCCGTGCGGCCACCGCGCAACGGCATGGCCCCGGCCGCCACATAGCCGATGTGCCCGTCCACGTCGGCGTACAGAAGGTTCTCGAAAGGCCGGCCGTGACTCGCCGCGGCCGTCCGGAAGTCGTCGAAGCCCGCCGCGGTCGCGAAGCCGCGCACCGCTTCCAGCTCGTCCACCGGCGCGGCGGGGGGAAGGGCCTGAACCAGGACCTCCCCGGGCCGCCAGTCGTCGTCCATGACCGGCCCGTGGCGTGTGGAGCGGATCTCCATCTCCACCGGCGGGGCTCCCTTCACCTGGATGGTCTCGGTGCGGACGGCGAACGGGAGCCCCTCCTCCACGCCATCGGCCTGGTAGCGCTGCGGGTTGCCGGGGACCAGCCGCTCGATGACATGGTCGATGCCGTCGGCGGTGAGGATGGTGACCCCCCAGGCCACCCGCTCGTTGCGGCCGATGACCACGCCGGGGAACCCCGGCACGGTGGCGCCGGCCACGTGGGTGCCTGGCCAGGCCAGGTCCACCAGGTAGAAAGGAGATGGGGTCTCCAGCCCGAGGTGGGTGTCGTTGGCCAGCAGGGGCGAGCCGCTCTCGCTCACCGGGCCGGCCACCACCCAGGCGTTGGAGCCCAGGCCCGCGGCGACGGGATCGGCCAGCCAGGCCAGCGCCGGATGGGGCGGTTCGAGCGCCCGGTCCCCTCCCCCCGCCGCTGCCGCCGGCAGGCCGTCCACTCCCACGGGGGACTCCAGGGGGAGGCCCAGGGCGGCGGCCTCGGCCAGCAGGCGCTGGCGGGTCGCCGCCGCCTCGCGGCGCGCCTCGTCCCGGGACGGCGCCGGCGGTCCGCCGGTCTCCCCGTCCAGGACCACCGCATCGCCGGCCAGGCGTCCGTCCAGCAGGAAGGACGCCCCCCGGGCGCCGACCTTCTCGGCCAGGCGGTAGCGCGTCAGCTCCCGCGACGACTCCACCAGGCGCTCCTGCATGACGGTGATGACCAGCAGGGAGTCCTCCGGGGTCCAGGGCTCGAAGGGCACCCGCAGGAGGGCATACTCCGGCGGCAGCACCGACGTCTGCGCCGCCGCGTTGACGCCAGCGGTGTAGGCCGCCAGCAGCTCCCGGGTCCCGGAGCGCGCCGCCGCCAGCCCCGCGGCGGCCCGGCCGGCGTGGCCGCTGCGCCGGGCGCGCCGATCCCACTCCACCGCCACCGGGCCGAGGATCTCCGCCAGTCGGCCGGAGGCCGCCCGCCGCAGGAGATCCATCTGGAACAGGCGGTCCTGGGCATGGACGAAGCCGGTGGCCAGGAAGGCGTCCCCCTCCGAGGCAGCATCCACGTGGGGGACCCCCCGGGCGTCCCGGGCGATCCGGACGGGGGCCGACAGGCCGGCCACCACGGCCTGCCCCGCCAGCACGGGCAGGGGGGCGCGCCAGCGCCAGACCAGCGCCGCCCCCGCCACGGCCAGCGTCGCCAGGGCCAGCAGACCGCAGCCCGCCAGCCAGCGCACGCGCTGCCGCCGTCCCCTGATCCTGCCGGCCACGGCGGCAGTCTACCAGCGGATGGCGCCGGCAGCGGGCTAGAATCCCTCCCGTGCGCCAGGTGCCCCTGCTGCTGACCAACGACGACGGTGTCGACGCGCCGGGACTTGCGGCGCTGCTGCGCGCCGTCTCCGGGCTCGGGCCGCTGCACGTGGTCGCTCCCCGCGACTCCCAGAGCGGCGCGAGTCACGCCATGAGCGACCGCACCCCCCTCCGGGTGGCTCCCCACCCCCTCCCCGGCGCGAAGAGCGCCCACGCGGTGGAGGGGCGGCCTGCCGACTGCGTCCGCCTGGGGCTGTGCCACTACGCCAACGACGCGGCCTGGGTGCTGTCCGGCATCAACGCGGGAGGCAACCGGGGGGTGGACGTCTACTACAGCGGCACCGTGGGGGCCGCCCGGGAGGCAGCCATCCTGGGCCGTCCGGCCATCGCCATCAGCCAGTACATCCGGGATGCCGCCACCCTGGACTGGGAGCGCAGCGCCGCCTGGGCCGCCCACGTCATCGGCGAGATCCTGGAGCTTCCCACCGAGCCGGGGCTGTTCTGGAACGTGAACCTCCCCCAGCCCGAGCCGGGCCGCCCCCTTTCGGGGCTGGTGGTGGCACCGCTGGCGGTGGAGCCCCACAACGTGGACTACCACCGGCGCGACGAGCCGGAGGCGGTGAGCGTCTTCCACTATCGCGGGCGCTACCAGGATCGGCCGAGGCCCGCGGGCAGCGACGTGGACGTGGTCTTCGGCGGCGGCATCAGCGTGACGCCCATGGGCCTGGACACCGCCGCCCGCGGCGCGGGACGCTGGCGCCTGGCGCCACCCCCCCCCTGAGGCCCGCCCCGCTTCGTGGAACCGTCGCCGGGATGATAGCGTGGAGTCCCCGACCAGAGGAAGGAGAGGTTTCCATGTCTGCCACCGGCAGGAAGAAGATCGCACTCATAGGCGCCGGCAACATCGGCGGCACCATGGCTCACATCATCGTGGCCCGGGAGCTGGCCGACGTGGTGCTGTTCGACGTGGTGGAGAACATGCCCCAGGGGAAGGCGCTGGACCTCATGGAGATGCGCCCGGTGGGCAACCATGACATCCACGTCCTGGGCACCAACAGCTGGAACGACTGCGCCGGCGCCGACCTGTTCATCGTTACCGCCGGCATCGCCCGCAAGCCGGGCATGAGCCGCGACGATCTCATCGCCACCAACAAGAAGATCATGAGCGATGTGGCGTCCCGGATCAAGGAGGTGGCGCCCTCCTCCATCGTCATCGTCATCAGCAACCCCCTGGACGCCATGGTGACCCTCTGCAAGCAGATCACAGGATTCCCCAAGGAGCGCGTGGTGGGCATGGCCGGGGCCCTGGACACCGCCCGTTTCCGGCACTTCGTCGCCGACGAGCTGAAGGTCTCGGTGGAGAACGTGACCGCCTTCGTCCTTGGCGGCCACGGCGATGACATGGTGCCCCTGCCCCGGTACTGCTCGGTGGCGGGTATCCCCCTCCAGAAGATGCTGCCGGCCGACCGCATCGAGGCCATCGCCCAGCGCACCCGCATGGCCGGGGGGGAGATCGTCAAGCTGCTGGGGAGCGGCAGCGCCTACTACTCACCCGCGGCCTGCGCGGTGCGCATGGCCGAGTCCATCCTCAAGGACCGGAAGTGGATCGTCCCGTGCGCAGCCTACCTGGAGGGAGAATACGGCGTCCACGGCCTGTACGTGGGCGTTCCGGTCACCCTGGGAGCCCGCGGTGTGGAGAAGGTGCACGTCATCGAGCTCGACGATGCCGAGCAGCGAGCCTTCCAGCAGTCGGTGGAGCACGTGCGCCAGCTGGTGGCCTCGCTGGGCGCCTGACGGCCCGGCGGAGCGCGGCCATGGGACCTCGCCCCCGGCAGCGGCAGGCTCCCCGGCCGGAGCGGCGGGAGGAGCGCCGCGCCCCGTTCCGGTTCAGCTTCAGCGCCACCGGCCGGTACCACGCCCCGGGAGGGACGGACCCAGTGCGCCCCCTGTTCCGGCGCTGGGAGGCCACCGGGCTGCTGCTGCTGGTGACTGTGGGCGGCGCCTTCCTCCCCGCGGGGCGCGGGGAGCCCGCCGTGGGCACGGTGCTGGTGGAGGCGGCGGCCACGGGCGATCTGCGCGCCCGCTTCTTCTCGCTGGCGCCGCCCCTGCTGGCCTTCCTGGCCGCCTGGCGCGCAGCGGGCCGGCTGTCCCGCCCGTTCCGCTCCTTTGCCCCGGTGGCGGTGGAGGTCACCCTGTCAGCCGTTCTCGTCTTTGTCGCCTTCCACCTGGGCCTGTTCCTGGCCCTTCAGAACCATGTCCGCGCCACGGCCTCGGCATCGCCATGGGAGGCGACCCTGCCCGGCGCCATCCTGGGCTGGGCCCTGATCCTGGTGGTGGCGTCCATCCGCCTTCTGTGGGGGCGGGCCGCGGCGGACCTGAAGGCGGCGCGGCAGGCCATGAACGGGCCGTCCGGCGGGGACAGCTCCCCGCCCGAGGAGTGAGCCATGCGACGCTCGGCCGTGATCACGCTGGTGGTGCTGCTGGCCCTGGCGGCCCTCATCGTCTACAGCAGTCTGAGGGTGGGGACGGTGGAATGCGAGGTGTGCATCCGCTACGGCGGACAGCTCCAGTGCCGCACCGCGGCCGCCGCGGACCGTGACGCCGCCCTGAGCAGCGCCACCACCGCGGCCTGCGCCACCCTGGCGGCCGGCCGGGCTGCGTCCATGGAGTGCGAGCGGACGCCGCCCGAGTCGGCCAGTTGCCGCTAGCCCGGCGTCTGTGGGCGCGTCAGCGCCCCATGGCCAGCTTGCGGACGCCGTCCTTGAAGATCACCTCCATGAGGCGCGGCCGGGGGACGCTCAGCACCACCCCCTCGCCGAACCGCTTGTGCTTCACCCGCTGGCCCTCCTGAAAGCTCGTGGAGAGGGCGTAGGTCACGGGTGCGTCGCCGGAGGCGGACTTGAGGGCCTTCTCGTAGGCCGCCAGGGCCTCGGCGACGGGATCCGCGGCGGCCTTCTTCCGCGACCGCGCCGGCCGGGCCGCCTCGGGCCCCTTGGGCTTTCGATACAGGTGGGTGGCCTCGCAGGCGTTGCATAGGACCTTCTTGGCGCGCCCCTTCTCGATGGACACGATCTTGTGCACGGTGGCGTCGTGACAGCGGCCGCACTGGGCCTCGATCTCGGCACCGACCTTGGGGGTGGAAGTCATCGGCTGGGCCTCCCGCGGCGGGTCACGCCCGACTGTCCCAGGTGACGTCGGGCTGGTTCTTGAGCTTGTTCTCGAAACGGGCCATGACGAACAGGGCATCGGACAGGCGATTGAGATAGGTGATGACGTGGGGCCCCACCGCCTCCTTGCGGGCCAGGGCGATGACGTCCCGCTCGGCCCGCCGGCACACGGCCCGGGCCAGGTGCAGGAGGGCGGCGGCGGGCGTCCCACCGGGCAGGACGAAGTTCTCCAGGGCGGGCAGGCCGGCCATGAGCCGGTCCATGAGCGCCTCCAGGGCCTGCACGTGGCGCGGCTCCATCCGCGGGCCGGGCACCCGGCCCTTGTCCTCCTCGGGAGTGCACAGGTCCGCTCCCAGGTGGAAGAGCTCGTTCTGGATGGTCTTCAGCGGCCCGGCCAGCTCGGGCGTGACGCCCGCCGACAGGGCCATCCCCACGCAGGAGTTGACCTCATCCACCGTCCCGTAAGCCGTGACCCGCGGCGCGTCCTTGGGGACCCGGCGCCCCCCGCCCAGGGCGGTGGTGCCGTCGTCCCCGGATCGGGTGTAGACGCGGGTGATGCGGGGCATGCAGACCTCCCCATGGCGGGCTCAGCCCAGGTTGGCGATGATGGCCTTGCCAAACTCGCTGCACTTCACCTCGCGGGCGCCTTCCATGTTCCGGGCCAGGTCGTAGGTGACGGTGCCCGAGGCGATGGTCTTCTCCAGCGCGGCCACGGTGGCCTCGGCGGCCTCAACCCAGCCCAGGTGCTCCAGCATCATCACGCCGGAGAGGATCAGGGAGCCGGGGTTGACCTTGTCCTGCCCGGCGTACTTGGGGGCCGTCCCGTGGGTGGCCTCGAACAGGGCCACGGTGTCGCTCATGTTGGCGCCTGGAGCCATGCCCAGCCCGCCCACCTGGGCGGCGCAGGCATCGGAGAGGTAGTCGCCGTTCAGGTTGGGGGTGGCGATGACGTCGTACTCGTCGGGGCGCAGGAGCACCTGCTGGAACATGGCGTCGGCGATGCGGTCCTTGACCACGACCTTCCCCTCGGGGGCGCGGCCTCCGTGGTCCTTGTAGAGGGCTTCCTCGGTGATCACGGAGTCGGCGAACTCGTCGGCGGCCGACTCGTACCCCCAGTCCCGGAACGCCCCCTCGGTGAATTTCATGATGTTTCCCTTGTGGACCAGGGTGACGCTGCGCCGGTTGTGCTCCACGGCATACCGGATGGCCTTCCCCACCAGCCGACGGGTGCCGAAGCGGGAGATGGGCTTGATCCCCACACCCGAGTCGGGGCGCACGGTGGCGCCCATCTGGCTGTTGAGAAACTCGATGACGCGGAGGGCCTCCTCGGTCCCCTCCCGCCACTCGATGCCGGCGTACACATCCTCGGTGTTCTCGCGGAAGATGACCACGTCCAGCTTCTGGGGCTCGCGCACCGGGCTGGGAACCCCGTGAAACCAGCGCACCGGCCGCACGCAGGCGTACAGGTCCAGGATCTGCCTCAGGGCCACGTTCAGGCTGCGGAAGCCTCCCCCCACCGGCGTGGTGAGGGGGCCCTTGATGGCCACCAGGAACTCCCGGATGGCCTCCACGGTCTCGTCAGGGAGATACGAGTCGGTAGTCTCCCGCGCCTTCTCCCCGGCCAGGACCTGCATCCACTGCACGGCTCGCCGGCCGCCGTAGATCCGGTCCACGGCCGCGTCCAGCACCGCCTGGGTGGCGGCCCAGATGTCGGGGCCGATGCCGTCCCCCTCGATGTAGGGAACGATGGGGCGCGAAGGCACCTGCAACTGCCCGCCAGAGACCGTGATCTTCTCGCCTCCGCGGGGAGGAGTCGGGCGAATTGTGGCCATGGCGGGCATGTTAGTGGGCGGGGCCACGCAGCGTCAACCGGACCGGGGGACTCGCCGGGGGCCCGGCACGTGGGCGCGCCTTGCAGGCGGGCGCGATTCCTGTATGATTCACCCAGCGCGCGAGGGAGGGCCCGACGACGTGAAGGGGATCCTGCTGCTCCTGCTGACGCTGGCATCGCCGGCGGCGACGTCCGCTGGCTCGAGTCCGGAAGGGGCGGCGCCGGCCTCGCGCCCCAACACCGTTCCCCTGGGGCGGTTCCTCGTCCAGATGGCGCCCATCATCGACCCCGGACGGCCGGCGGAGCTTTCCCTGGCCGAGGCGCGATCGGTCCTGGAGGCGGCCGGCTTCGCCATCGCGCCGGATGCCGACATGGACGCCGCCGTGAGGGAAGGAGACGTGGTGCGCCTGGCGGCGGCCCTCGGTGTCCGCCTCAAGAGCCTGGACCCCGAAGCGCCCTTCCCCGCCGGCGACCTGAAGGCCCTGACCGGGCTGCTGCAGGCGGCCGTGGAGGGAGAGGATGGCACCGGGTTCGTGCGCGCCGTGCAGGAGAAGGCGCCGGATCCGGAGCTCGAGGGGCCGCCGGGCCCGTGATCGCCCCGCGGCGGGCCCGCCGCCGGTCCGCCAGGGAAACCGCGTGCGTGAGGATCAGGGGTCTGTGAACAGCGTTGCCGCAGCCGACCCCGCCATCGTCACCCAGGGGCTGTCCAAGAGCTTCCCGCGCCGGCGAAACATCCTGGAGGCGCTCCGCCGGCCGTGGCGCCGCCCCGGGCGCACCACCGCCCTGCAGGAGGTCAGCCTGGAGATTCGCCGCGGCGAGGTGTTCGGGCTCCTGGGTCCCAACGGCGCCGGCAAGACCACCCTGCTCAAGATCCTCTCCTGCCTCATCCTGCCCGACAGTGGCCGGGCCTGGGTCAACGGCGCCCATGTGGACCGCCAGGAGATGGCCGTCAAGCGCGCCATCGGCTACGTCACCTCCGACGAGCGATCCTTCTACTGGCGCCTCACAGGCGCGCAGAACCTGGCGTTCTTCGCCCGGCTCTTCCACGTCCCGCCCGGCGACATCCCCCGGCGCGTGGGGGACCTGCTGGCCCGGATGGAGCTCACCGGCAAGGCCCACGAGCCGTTCTCCTCCTACTCGTCGGGGATGAAGCAGCGCCTCTCCATTGCCCGCGCCCTGCTCCACGACCCGCCCATCCTCTTCCTGGACGAGCCCACCCGCTCGCTGGACCCGGTCACCGCCCTGCACATCCGGCAGTTCGTGCGCCAGGAGCTGGCCGGCCGGGACGGCAAGACCGTCCTTCTGGCCACCCACAACCTCCACGAGGCCGCCGACCTCTGCCCGCGCATGGCCATCCTGGCCGGCGCCAGGCTGCGGCGGACCGGCCGCCTGGACGAGTTCCGCGCCCTCTTCGCCGCGGACCGCCGCTACCAGCTGGTCCTGGACCGCATGGTGGACCTGTCGGGCGTGGCCCGGGTCCTGCCCGGGAGCGGCAACGGAGGAGGCGAGGGAACGCCGGTGCGCCTGCTGGTGGAGCTGATGGGGTCGGGAGAGCCGGACCTGTCGGCGCTGGTGGCGCGCCTGGCCCAGTCCCAGGCCCGGGTGCTGGAGCTGACCCGGGAGGAGACCTCCCTGGAGGATCTGTTCCAGCGCCTGTTCAAGGACGCCGAGGACGCAGAGGACGCCGGATGAGACGGCGCACCCTGGTGTGGGGGTTCCTGGTGCGGGACTTCCTGCAGGAGTACTCGTACCGCATGAACTTCGTCATGCAAGTGGTGGGCGTGGTGGCCTCCCTCACCATCTGGTTCTTTCTGGGGAGCTTCTTCACCCAGTTCCCACAGCTGGCCGACCGCCTGGGCGGCATGGACTACTTCTCCTACTCGGTCATCGGCATCGCCTTTCTGCGCTACCTGTCCAGCCTCAACTCCACCTTCGCCCGCAAGGTCCGCCAGGAGCAGGTCACCGGCACCCTGGAGGCGATGCTGTGCACGCCCAACCGGGTCACCTCCCTGGTCCTCATGTCGTCGGCGTACGAGGTCCTGGCCTCGTCGGCCTGGATCCTGGCCTGGCTGGGCCTGGGGCGGCTGTTCGGAGCGTCGTTTCACCTGCCGGCGCCGGTGCCTGCGGCGCTGCTCCTGGTGCTGGTCATGGGCGCTTTCGCCAGCATCGGCATCCTGTCGGCGGGCATGACCATCTACTTCAAGCGTGGCGATCCCCTCACCTGGCTGGTCTCCTCGGGATCGGCCCTCCTGGGCGGGGTCTTCTTCCCCGCCTCCGCCCTGCCGGCGCCCCTGGACACCCTGTCCACCCTCATCCCCATCACCCATGCGGTGGAGGGGTTCAGGGAGCTGGTGGTGCGGCAGGCCGGCCTGGGCGCCATCGGCCCCCACCTCCAGTACCTGGGCCTGTTCACGGCGGTGCTCCTCCCCCTGGGGCTGGCGCTGTTCCACCTCGCCCTGCGCCGGGCCCGGGCCGAGGGGACCCTGGTCCACTACTAGGCGCCCAGGATGGATGCCCCCATCCGGGCCTGGCGCCAGTCGCTGCTCTGGCTGCTGCGCAGCCTCTACGTGGGACGGCTGGCCCTGTGCTACTTCGTCATGATCCGCGGGCGCCACGCCTCCCCAGACCTGGTCCACGGCGCCTTCACCGGCGCCCTGTTCGTGGACCTGGTGGTGTTCCTGGCAGCGTTCTTCGAGTACTTCCCCCTAGGCCGGCGGGTGGTGCTGGCCGATTGCTGGCTGCGCCCGGCGGCGCTGGCCCTGCTGGTGGTGGGAGGGATGGCGTGGACGCCCGTACCCGGGGCGTCCCTGGGGTGGGCGCGCGGCGCGG
This sequence comes from Candidatus Polarisedimenticolia bacterium, assembly GCA_041580435.1. GTDB lineage: Bacteria > Acidobacteriota > Polarisedimenticolia > SMYD01 > SMYD01 > JBFGDW01. Next base: position 16,143 of record JBFGDW010000007.1, read on the forward strand.
CGGGACCGGTGCTGCTGGGCCTGGAGTTCGTCGTCCTGCCGCTGCTGACCCTGCGGCTGGTGCGCGCCGTGGGTCTGGGCGGCCGATCCGGGGACGGCACGCCGGGCTGAGCCTCAGGCCCGGGCGCCGCTGGTCCAGATCTCCCGCGCCCGGGCCAGCCAGCGCAGGGGCCGCACCTGCGCCCGCTGGGGGCGCGCCACCGACGACATCCCCACGCCGTCCACCAGGCGCATCCGGGGCGGCGGGTCCAGGACCGAGAAGCGGATGTTGGACAGGAAGCGCATCCCCACCGGGCTCGACCCCAGCGTCCGCAGGCGCTCCACCGCCAACCCCGCCCCGGAGGGGGCGTCCAGCCGCCACTGGCGCCGGTAGGGGATCCCCAGCAGGCTGTAGCGGGCGCGGAACGGGCGCGATCGGGCCGGCTCGGCCAGGAGCGGCTCACCGGCCCGGTCCACCAGCAGCAGTGTGTCCACCTCACCGCTGTCCAGCTCCACCTGCCGCCACGCCACGGCGAACTCCCAGGCGTGGGCCCAGCCCCAGGCCCAGGACCGCACCGCCGGCAGCGGCGAGGCGGGTCCGAAGCCGTGGTCGTGCACCCCGCGCCCGGAGAAGGTCAGGCCGCGCCGCGACGCACCGCTGCCCACCTGGATCTCCCCTTGCACCTTCAGGTCCAGGGAGGAGAGGTCCCAGACCGGCGCGCTGGCCGGCGCGCTGGCCGCGGCCCGGCCCGGCCGGCCGCTGAACGCCAGCCTGATGTCCGGCTCCACCTCCACCAGGTAGACCCGGGCCTGCGCCGACTCCTCGATGCGGACCCGGGCCGGGCCGGCGGACACCGCCCCGGAGCTGGCCGAGGCGGCGAACCGGTCGGGCGCCGGGCGCAGGGTCCGGGCCAGCACCCGCCGCCCCTGCTGGTAGAGCACCACCCGGACCAGGATGTTCCGGCCCGGCAGGGTCCCGGGAGCTGCGGGATCACGGGCCAGCTTGCCGGCGTAGACGGGGTCCATGGGATCCCCGGCGGCGATGCGCAGGGAGAAGGCCAGCTCCGCGCGCGCATCCAGCGCCTCGAAGCCCCACCACTCGTACGCGCCGGGCGCCGCCGGAGCGTGCCAGCGGTCCTCCTCGCCGCCGCGGGTCCACAGGAACATGCCCCATCTTACTCCCGGTGGCGCCCGCCCCGCCCCCCGGGCTAGCATGCGGCGCCATGGCGGAGCCTCGCGTCATCGGCGTCATCCCCGTGCGCTGGGCCTCCAGCCGCTTCCCGGGAAAGGCCCTGGCAACGCTGGCCGGGAGGCCATTGGTGGAGCACGTCCACCGGCGGGCGGCCCGCGCCCGGAGCCTGGACCGGCTGCTGGTGGCCACCGACGACGAGCGGATCGCCCGGGTGGTGTCCGGCTTCGGCGGCGAGGTGGTGCGGACCGCAGCCGACCACGCGTCGGGGACCGACCGGGTGGCGGAGGTGGCCGCCGGCCTCGCGGGGGAGATCGTGGTGAACATCCAGGGGGACGAGGCCCTCCTGGACCCGGCGGCGGTGGATGCCGCCGTCGCCCCCCTCCAGGCCAACCCGGACCTGGACGCCTCCACCCTGGCGGCGCCGCTGGCCGACGACGAGGCCATGGTCCGCCCCGACGTGGTCAAGGTGGTGGTGGATCTGGCGGGACGCGCCCTCTACTTCTCCCGCTGGCCCGTGCCCTACGCCCGCGCCGCCGCGGGCGGGCTCCCGCCCCGGGTCCTGCACCACGTGGGCCTCTACGCTTACCGCCGCAGCTTCCTCCTGGAGCTGGCCCGCTGGGCGCCCACGCCCCTGGAGCTGAGCGAGGGACTGGAGCAGCTCCGCGTCCTGGAGCACGGCCGCCGCATGCAGGTGGTGGAGGTGGCGGAAGCCCATCCCGGCATCGACACACCCGCGGATCTGGCCCGTGTGGAGCAATTCCTGGCCGGCGGATCTCCTTGACGGCGCGGCCGCTCAGCGGGTAGGATCGGGCCCGTCTTGATACCGCGCATCTGCCGACGCTCCGGAGCCTGAATGGGTCGTTCCGGGACAGCCCGCTGGCCGCAAGGTCCCCGGAACTACCCTCCCCAGCCGACCCTTCCCCTCTCCTCCGCGCCCCAGCAGGCGCGGGCCGCGGCGGGACCGGTCCGTGCGACGGCGGCGGCGCTCCTCCGGCAACCGGAACATGTGAACCGACGAGCGCACTGATGCCCTATGCATATGGCCTGAACGGCAAGAGCACGACCAAGTACATCTTCGTCACCGGCGGCGTGGTGTCGTCCCTGGGCAAGGGGCTGGCCTCGGCGTCCATCGGCCGGCTGCTGGAGGCCCGGGGCTTCTCCGTCACCCTCATGAAGCTGGATCCCTATCTCAACGTGGATCCCGGCACCATGAGCCCCTTCCAGCACGGCGAGGTCTACGTCACCGAGGACGGCACCGAGACTGACCTGGATCTGGGCCACTACGAGCGCTTCTGCTCCACCGTCACCACCCGGGACCACAACCTCACCTCGGGGCGCATCTACGAGTCGGTGATCCGGAAGGAGCGCCGGGGCGAGTACCTGGGAGCCACCGTCCAGGTCATCCCCCATGTGACCGACGAGATCAAGGAGGGCATCCGGAAGATCTCCGGCGACGTGGACGTGCTCATCGTGGAGGTGGGGGGCACGGTGGGCGACATCGAGAGCCAGCCCTTCCTGGAGGCCATCCGCCAGTTCCGCCAGGAGGTGGGGGCCCGCAACGCCATCAACGTCCATCTCACCCTGGTCCCCTATATCGCCGCCAGCGGCGAGCTCAAGACCAAGCCCACCCAGCACTCGGTGAAGGAGATGCGGGCCATCGGCCTGCAGCCCGACATCCTGCTCTGCCGCACCGACCGCCTCCTGCCCCCGGAGCTGAAGCGCAAGATCGCCCTGTTCACCAACGTCACCGAGGACGCCGTCATCACCGCCAAGGACGTGGACACCATCTACGAGGTTCCCCTGGTCCTGTCCCAGGAGGGCCTGGACGAGATCATCGCCAAGCTCCTGGACCTGCCCTTCTCCAAGAAGAAGCTCAAGGACTGGCAGGATCTGGTGGAGCGGGCCAAGAACCCCAAGGGCTCGGTGCGCATCGCCCTGGTGGGCAAGTACGTGACCTACGAGGACTCCTACAAGTCCCTCAACGAGGCGCTGGTGCACGGCGGCCTCGCCAGCAACCTCAAGGTGCAGTTCGACTGGGTGGAGGCCGACGAGATCTCCTCCTACGAGCTGGAGCGGCGCCTGCAGGAGGCCGACGGCATCCTCATACCAGGCGGCTTCGGGCTGCGCGGCGTGGAGGGGATGGTGCGGGCCGCCGAGTACGCCCGCTCGCGCAAGGTGCCCTACTTCGGCATCTGCCTGGGCATGCAGACCGCGGTCATCGAGTTCGCCCGCAACGTCTGCGGCTGGGAGGATGCCGACTCCACCGAGTTCTCCAACGACTCCAAGCACAAGGTCTTCTTGAAGCTGCGCGAGCTGGAGGGGGTGGAGGAGATGGGGGGCACCATGCGCCTGGGGCGCTACCCCTGCGTCCTGACCGCCGACACCCGGGCGGAGCGGGCGTACGGGACCCGTGAGATCAGTGAGCGCCACCGCCACCGCTACGAGTTCAACCTGGAATTCCGCAAGGCCATGGAGGAGAAGGGGCTGCGCTTCACCGGCCTGTCCCCCGACGGCAAGTTCGTGGAGATCGTGGAGGTGGAGGACCACCCCTGGTTCCTGGCCTGCCAGTTCCACCCCGAGTTCAAGTCCAAGCCGCTGGCCGTGCACCCCCTGTTCAGGGAGTTCATCGCCGCGGCGCACCACCACGCCCGGTCCCGGCGGGAGGTCAAGGCCTCATGACAGCCGGCCCGGCGGACGGCTCCCCCCGTCCCGCCCGGGAGGTGGAGGTGGCCGGAGGGGTCGTCCTGGGGGGCGGCCGTCCCCCGGTCTTCATCGCCGGCCCGTGCGTCATCGAGAGCGCCGAGCACTGCCTGTTCATGGCCCGTCAGGTGCAAGAGGCGGCCCGGGCCGCCGGCGTGCCGGTGATCTTCAAGGCCTCCTTCGACAAGGCCAACCGCTCGTCCCTGGCCGGCTTCCGCGGGCCGGGCCTGGAGGAGGGGCTGGCGGTGCTGGCCCGGGTGAAGGATGAGACGGGCCTGCCGGTCCTGTCGGACATTCACGAGCCGGCCCAGGCCGCGCGGGCTGCCGGCGTCCTCGATGTGATCCAGATCCCTGCGTTCCTCTGCCGCCAGACCGACCTGCTGCTGGAGGCCGGCCGCACCGGCGCCGTGGTGAACATCAAGAAGGGGCAGTTTGTCGCGCCGTGGGACATGGTCCACGCCCTGGAGAAGGTCGCCTCCACCGGGAACGAGCGCCTGCTGGTCACCGAGCGCGGGTACGCCTTCGGCTACAACAACCTGGTGGTGGACATGCGCTCCCTGGCGGTGCTGGCCGACGCCGGCTGGCCGGTGATCTTCGACGCCACCCACGCCGTCCAGCTCCCTGGCGGCCAGGGGGATCGGTCCGGTGGCCAGCCACGGTTCATCGAGGTGCTGGCCCGGGCCGCCGCCGCCGCCGGCATCGACGGCCTGTTCACCGAGACCCACGACCGGCCGGAGGAGGCCCTCAGCGATGGCTCCAACGCCCTGCCCCTGCCCCGGCTGGCCTCCCTCATGTCCCGGGTGACGGACATTGCCCGCGTGGCCCGCGGCGGCACCCGCTGATGGCCCCCGGCAGCACCGGTGCCCTCCAGGAAGGGCGGCGGGTCCTCCAGGTGGAGGCCGCCGCCATCCAGGCCCTGGTGGATCGCCTGGGCGAGCCGTTCCAGAAGGCGGTGAGCCTGCTGGCTTCCTGCCGGGGCCGGGTGGTGACCACCGGCATGGGCAAGTCAGGGATCATCGCCCGCAAGCTGGCGGCAACCTTCACCTCCACAGGCACCCCCTCCCTCTTCCTGCACCCGGCCGAGGCGGCCCACGGCGACCTGGGCAACGTGGTGGAGGGGGACGTGCTGGTGGGGTTCAGCCACTCGGGGGAGACCGAGGAGATCGCCCGCCTGCTGGAGACCATCAAGCGCCTGGGCGTGCCGCTCATCGCCCTCACCGGCGCGCTGGCCTCCACCCTGGCCCGCCACGCCGAGGTGGTCCTGGACGTGGGAGTGGACGCCGAGGCCTGCCCCATGGGGCTGGCCCCCACCGCCTCCACCACGGCGGCCCTGGCCATGGGAGACGCCCTGGCCATGGCTCTCCTCAAGGAGAAGGGGTTCCGTGACACCGACTTCGCCGCCCTCCACCCCGGCGGGCGGCTGGGCACGCGCCTGCGCCGCGTGTCCGACCTCATGCATGGCGGCGACGCGCTGCCTCGCGTGGACACCACGACGCCGCTTGTGGAGGTGATCACCACCATGACGGCGGGCCGCCTCGGGATGACGGTGGTGACCGGCGCGAACGGGCTGCTGGCGGGGGTCATCACCGACGGCGACCTGCGCCGCCTCCTGCAAGGGCGGCTCCCGGACGGCGGCCCGGCCCGGGACCTGCTGGCCCTGCCCGCCGCCGACGTCATGACCCGCACCCCGCGCACCGTCAGCCCGGATGCCCTGGCCTCCGAGGCGCTGCGCCTCATGGAGACCTACAAGATCACCAGCCTGGTGGCGGTGGACGCCGGCCGGCGCCCGGTGGGGGTGGTCCACCTCCACGATCTGTGGCGCATGGAGCTCATCTGATGCGCTTCTCGCCGGAGGCGGCGGCCCGCGCCCGGGAGATCCGCTTCGTCCTGCTGGACGTGGACGGCGTCCTCACCGGCGGCGAGATCGTCTACCTCCCGGGCCAGGACGGCGACGAGGTGAAGGTGTTCAACAGCAAGGACGGCGTCGGCGTGCGGCTGCTGCAGGCCGCCGGGCTGGGGGTGGGGCTGCTCACCGGCCGCCGGTCGGCGGCCGTCCGGCGCCGCGCCGCCGAGCTGGGCATCGCCGACGCCGATGTGCTGCAGGGCGCCTCGCCCAAGCTGCCGGTGTTCCAGGACTGGCTCCGGCGCGGAGGGCGCCGCCCCGGGGAGATCTGCTACGTGGGCGACGACATCGTGGACGTTCCGGTCATGCGGGCGGTGGGACTGCCTGTGGCGGTGGCCGACGCCCACGAGGAGGCCCAGCGCGCCGCCCTGGCCGTCACCGGCCGGGCCGGGGGACGGGCCGCGGTGCGCGAGGTGGCCGACGCCTTGATCCGGGCCCAGGGGCGGTGGGACGAGGTCGTCTCTCCCTTCCTGGCGGCCCCTCCCGCTGGAGGATGACGTGCGCTTCCTCGTCCTGATCCTGCTCATCGTCTTGCTGGCCTCCCTGGCCACCTACGCCATCCTCAACCTGGACGAGCGCGTGGACGTCACCCTGCCCTGGGTGACCCTGCGCGGCGTGCACCAGATCTACCTGGTGCTCACGGCGCTGGCGGCGGGAGCCCTGTTCATGGGGATCCTCTCCCTGGTGGACGGCAGCCGGCTCCGGCTGGCCAATCGCAGGCTGCGGAAGGAGCTGGATCGCCTGGCCCGGATGGAGGCGGAGACCTTCCCGGCGGCCGAGGGAACCGCCCCCGAGGCGGGCGGCGCAGCGCCGGCGCCCCGCGGCCCGTTCCGCGGCGGCGGGCCGGAGCCGGCCGACCGGCCCCGCATCCCCTCGCCGGGGCGCTCGTCGGACACCGACGACACCCCGCCCTACGGGATCTAGCGCCCGCCGCCTCCAGCCGGCGTCCCGGCGCCCTCCCCCTCCTTGGGGAGGGTGCCGGTCACCAGCACCTCGATGCGCCGGTTCTGGGCGCGCCCCTCGGCGGTGGCGTTGTCGGCCACGGGACGGATCTCGCCGAAGCCACGGGCGGTGATCCGCTCGGGCATGATGCCGCTGTCCACCAGGAAGCGGCGCACCGACCGGGCGCGCTCCAGGGACATGAGGAAGTTGTCCCGCTCCGAGCCCACGTCGTCGGTATGCCCCTCCACGTCGATGGTCACGTCGGCGTAGTACTTCAGGGCGGCCACCAGGGCCGTCAGCTCAGCCCTGGCCTCGTCGGTGAGGGTGGACGAGCCGGAGGCGAAGCGCACCGTGGGCAGGTTGACCCGGGCCGACTTGTCCAGGCGCAGCACCGGGCAGCCCTCGGCATCCACTCCGCCGGGCCCGGCGAAGTCCATGCACTTGTCCACGTCATCCTTCAGCCCATCGCCGTCCGAGTCGATGGGGCAGCCCTTGGCGTCCACCTTCAGCCCCGCCGGGGTGGCGTCGCAGGCGTCGATGCCGTCGGGCACCCCGTCGCCGTCGGCGTCCAGCGGGCAGCCCTGCTCGTCCACCTTGGCCCCGGTGGGGGTGGCGGCGCACTGGTCGAGGCCGTCGGGGACCGCGTCGCCGTCCGAGTCCACCGGGCAGCCCTCGAAGTCCACCACGGCCCCCTCCGGGGTGGCCGCGCAGGTGTCCTTGCCGTCGGGCACGCCGTCGCCGTCGGTGTCCAGCGGGCAGCCGGTCTCGTCCACCGGCCAGCCCGAGGGGGTGTTGGCGCAGGCGTCCAGCCCGTCCAGGATCTCATCACCGTCGCTATCCGACGGGCAGCCCAGGGCGTCCACGGTGGCGCCGGTGGGCGTGTCGGGGCAGTGGTCGCGGAAGTCGGGGATCCCGTCCCCGTCCTCGTCGATCTTGCTCTCGCCGCCGAACCGGAACGACAGGCCGGCGGACAGGACCACGTTGTTGTAGGTCTCGGTCAGCCCGTTGTAGTCGCGCAGGTCCACCCGCAGCGCCATGGCGTCGGTGAACTGCATTCGCATCCCCCCGCCGATGTTCCACTGGGTGCTGGTGACCTCAGGCGTCTCGGTGCCGGTGGCCCGGAAGGCGCGGCTCGTGCTGGGGTTGTTGGGATCGGTGACGACGATGGCGCAGGTGTAGCAGGCGAACTCGTCCACCAGGTCGGTCTGGCTGCCGTCCTGGTCGAAGTCGAAGGCGTCGGGGATGGGATTGGGCCCCAGGGGGAAGGCGGCGTCGATCTGCTGCTGGGTCATGGCGCCGCTGAAGGACGCCCGACCCAGGCCCACCGTGCCGTAGAAGGTGAAGCGCCGCTTGAGCGGCTTGGTCCCCAGGATCAGGTTCAGGTCGAAGGAGTCCGCCTCGCTCTCGGCGCGCCCGTCCAGCGGGATCTCCAGCCACACGCCGCGGCCGAACTCGTCCTGGCCGCCCGAGAGGCGCCGCCCCACTGTCTGCTCGAAGTTGATGTTGTCGGTGACGGAGTAGCCCAGCTCCACCGCCCACCAGCGATCCAGGTTGTAGGAGAAGCGCAGGCCGAACGTGGGCTCCTCGGAGTTGCCGGTGGCGCCCGATCCGCTGCTCACGCCGACGTAGGGCGAGATCTCCCAGGAGCGCGCGCGTTGCTCGCCCCGGACCTGGGTCCAGGCGCTCACACAGCCCAGGAGGACCAGGGCCGCGACGGTCATCTTCCTCATCCGATCGCCTCCGTCCGTGCCGAACCGACGTGTCGCGCGAGGGGACCGATGATAATGGTCGAATCCTGGCGTGACAACCACGTGCCGCTCCCGGCGGCTCCTTTTGCTGCGGCGCCACAGCAACGGGCGCCGCCTACGACTCCTCCTTGATGGTCGCCTCCTCCACCAGCATGACCGGGATGTCGTCGCGGATGGGGTAGAGGCGGCGGCAGGTCTCGCAGAAGAGGCCGGAGCCGTCCTCCTCCAGGCGTACAGAGGTCTTGCAGACCGGACAGGCCAGGATCTCCAGCAGCTTGGGGTCGAGAGCCAAGGTACGGACCTCTTTTGTGAGCCGGGATGCCGCGCCATCCTACGTTGAGCCCCGGCCAGTGTCAACGGGCCCGCCGGGCCCCGGTGGTAGCATGCCCAGGTGCCCGAGGCCGCCGCCCCGCCTGATTCCCCTGGCCGCATCCTGGTCATCCGCCTGTCGGCCCTGGGCGACGTGATCCGGACCCTCCCGCTCCTCCCCCCCCTGCGCGCCCGCTTCCCCGATGCCAGCCTTGCCTGGCTGTGCGAGCCGCTGGCCTACCCGGTGCTGGCCCGCCAGCCCCTCCTCTCCCGGGTCCTGCAGTTCCCCCGGGGGGAGCTGTCCCGGGCGGCCGCCGGTGGACGCTTCCTGGAGGCCGCCCGGCGGACGCGCCGGCTGCTGGCGGAGCTGCGCGAGGCCAGGTTCGAGCTCGTGCTGGACGCCCAGGGGACATACAAGTCGGGGGCGCTGACGCTGCTGAGCGGGGCGCCGCGGCGCATCGGCTTCGCCCGGGGCGCCGCCCGGGAGTACCTCCCGGGTGCCGCCACCGAGCGGGTCGACCCGGGCGCAGGCCTGTCCCGTGTGCAGCGGGCGCTGGAGCTGCTCCGGCCGCTGGGCGCCGATCCCGGGCTGGCCGCCGCCAGCCTGCCGGTGTCGGAGGGGGAGGCAGCGCGGGCGGCCGAGCTCTGGACAGCGGCCGGCTCACCCCCGCGCATCCTGCTGGCCCCCGGGGCCAGCCAACGCCAGGACTACAAGCGCTGGCCGGCCCGGCGCTTCGGTCTGCTGGCGGCGGCCCTGCGCCGGCGGGGGATGACGGTGAGGATCGCCTGGGGGCCCGGCGAGGAGGACCTGGCCCGGGAAGGGGCGGACGCCGCCGCCGAGCCGGAACTCGTCCTGCCCGCCACCACGCTCCTGGAGCTGGCCGAGCTGTGCCGGGGGGCGGACCTGTTCGTGGGGAACGATTCGGGGCCGATGCACCTGGCCTGGCTGACGGGGACCCGGGTGGTCGCCCTGTACGGTCCCACCGATCCGGTCCTCAACGCGCCGTGGGGGGAGGGACACGTGCAGGTGGCCGTCCCCTGGCCGGCGGAGACGCCCCGGCCCAGGGACCCGGACCTCATGCGGCGCCTGGAGGTGGACGAGGTGGAGTGCGCCGTGCTGGGGGCGCTGGCGGCGCCGCGGCGCCCGCCGGCCCATTGA
>JBFGDW010000008.1:0-25889 GCA_041580435.1 Candidatus Polarisedimenticolia bacterium
GGCCGCCACCGTGAGCGAGCCGGGCGCCGCGTCGGGGGAAGAGGGTCTAGGACTTGTCCTGCTCGGAGCGGTCCAGGATGCCCCGGGCCACAAGGTAGACGCCGATGAGGATGGGGATCACCGGCCACCAGTACTCCAGCCATACCAGGGAGAAGTCGCCCAGGGTGTGGATGAGGAGGATGCTTCCCACCACGATGAGGGCGATGCCACCCCCCAGCGAGCCGCTGCCGGGCATGGGGGTGTCACGGGGCAGCTCGTCGGGAGACATCCCCTCCAGGTAGGCGTTGTACAGCGCCGCCCGCCGGCCGGCGTCCACCACGTTGTAGAGCCAGAAGAACGGCAGGAACAGCCCCAGGAGGGGGTACATGATGTCGGGGATGTCCCCCTCGGCCAGGATGGCGATGGTGCCCGCCACCGCCAGCAGGTGCATGAAGCCGCGCAGGTAGTAGCCCACGTAGACCTGCCCCAGCCCCGGGACCAGGGACATGACGCTGGCCAGGGCCGGCGACTTCCGGCGCGGATCGAAGGGGTTGAACGGATCGCGCTGCTGCCAGGCGGGCCGCGGCGGCTCGGCCGGCCGCGGGGGCTGCTGGGCATGGGCGCGGTCGGTCCCGGAGCCTGTGGTGCCGGAGGGAGCCGGGGCCTCGTAAGGATCGCGCGTGTCACTCATGGTTGTCTCCTGCAAGTCTCGGGTCATCCGCGGGGCCTTGCCGCGCTGGCGCCGTGAACTCCACCCAGATGGTCCTCAGGTCGCTTCCGAGGCGGCCCAGGGCGGCGGCGGCCTCGCCTGGATGAAGACGCACGCAGGCGCCCTTCAGTTCCCGGCCGCGGGCGGGCAACGGGGCCGCGGCGCCAGCGGCGCGGGAAAGCCGAGCCGCCAGCCCGTCCCGGGCGCCACCGGCCCAGGCCAGCAGCGGCGCCCCGGTGGCATCCCAGGCCGAGGCGCTCCAGCGCTCCACGGCGGCAGGCACCTCCGCCAGGGGGGTCTTCTCCAGGGCCTGCACCGGGTTGCTGGCGGCCAGGGTCAAGGCGCGGCCGGGCACCTCCCGGAGGGGAGACGCCGGGGCGCCGAAGATCAGCCCCAGGATCATGGCTCCCACGTAGGCGGCCTCCCAGGCGAAGCGGGGCCGCAGGAGGAGCTGGCTCCAGTCGCGGCCGAAGCGCCGCCAGCGCCGGGCCAGGCGCCCGCGCCAGGGCAGGGTTGCGGCCAGCACCCGCTCGGCGAAGGCCTCGCCCGGGTGCGTCTGCGCCAGCGCCGCCAGGTCGCCGCCCATGGTGGCCAGGGTGGCGGCCAGGGCCGCGCACCCGCCGCAGTGCTCCAGGTGCCCGCGGACCAGGTCCGTTCCAATGCTGTCCAGCTCCGCGTCCACGTAAGCGCACAGGCGCTCCTGGGCGCGGGCGCAGGGGCTGCCGGTGGTGCGCGCCAGAACCTGGCGGATGAACTCCTCGCGGCGGGTGTCGTCCATGTTGCTCATCCCGCGCCCGGGTCCAGGGCCAGGATGGCCCGGGCCAGCTCCAGCCGCGCCCGGTTGGAGCGTGACTTGACGGTGCCCATGGGGACGGCCAGCAGATCGGCGATCTCCTGCAGGTTCAGCCCCTGGATCTCCTTGAGCAGGATCATCTCGCGGTTGGCCTCGCTGACCTCCTCCAGGGCCTGGTAGACCAGGCGCCGGCGGCGGTCGGTCATCCAGTTCTGCTCCGGGTCGGGCCCGGGGTCCGGGATCTGCGGCCCCTCATCCACCGGGATGTCGGTGCGGGGCGGGCGCGCCTTCTTGCGGCGCAGGTGATCGATGCTGGCGTTGCGGGCCAGGCGCATGAGCCAGGGGAGGAAGGTCTCATGGCCCTGGAAGCTGTCCAGGCGCCGGTAGACGCGCACGAAGATGTCCTGGGCCAGGTCCCTGGCCTCGTCGGGGTTGCGGACGTACTGCAGCGCAACCGAGTAGACGCGGGACTGATACATGCGCACCAGCGCCTCCCAGGCGAGCTCGTCGCCCCGCCGGCAGCGCTCCAGGATGGCGGCCAGATCGGCCACGGCTAGGTCCGGCGGACCTGCGGTCTGGAACGGCTCACTGGCATCTCCCGGCGCCTCACCCGCCTGCTGGAAGGACGCACGCGCCCTGGAAAGGTTCGGTGGGCCGGCGCTTGCGGCGTCCGTCCGGGCCCCACTAGGATAGGGGCAGGATGGGCGAAGTGGCCAGTTTGGATGGATTTCGCGTCGGCCTGGTGCAGCAGCGGGCGGGCTCCGACCCGGCGGCCAACCTGGAGGCCACCCTGGCCGGCATCCGGCAGGCGGCCGGGGCCGGCGCCCAGGTCATCTGCACCCAGGAGCTGTTCCGCTCCCCCTACTTCTGCCAGGTGGAGGACGCCGCCTTCTTCGACCTGGCCGAGCCCATCCCCGGCCCCAGCACCGAGGCGGTGGGGGCCCTGGCCAGGGAGCTGGAGGTGGCGGTCATCGCCTCCCTCTTCGAGCGGCGGGCGGCCGGCGTCTACCACAACACCGCGGCCGTCCTGGACGCCGACGGATCGCTCCTGGGGACCTACCGCAAGATGCACATCCCCGACGATCCCCTCTACTACGAGAAGTTCTACTTCACGCCGGGCGACCAGGGGTTCAAGGTGTTCCAGACCCGCTTCGGCCGCATCGGCGTGCTCATCTGCTGGGACCAGTGGTTCCCGGAGGGAGCGCGCCTCACCGCCCTGCGTGGGGCGGACGTTCTCTTCTACCCCACCGCCATCGGCTGGCATCCGGCCGAGAAGCAGGAGTGGGGCGCCGCTCAGCACGACGCCTGGCGCACCGCCCAGCGGGCCCACGCCATCGCCAACGGTCTGTACGTGGTGGCTGTGAACCGGGTGGGCCACGAGAAGACGGCGGGGGCGGGTGTGGAGTTCTGGGGCGGCTCGTTCGTGGCGGACCCCCTCGGCCGGGTCATCGCCGAGTCTCCCCAGGACCGGGAAGACGTCCTGGTGGCCCAGGTGGACCGGCGCCTGGTGGAGGAGGTCCGCCGCAACTGGCCCTTCCTGCGGGATCGCCGCATCGACGCCTACGGCGGCCTGGACCGCCGCCTCCTGGACGGATGACGGCCGCGGCGCCGCCGCGGCCGGGGGCCGACCCTGCCGCGCCGGCCGGCCACCGCATGCCGGCGGAGTGGGAGCCCCACGCGGCCACCTGGCTGGCCTGGCCCCACAATCCCCGTGACTGGCCGGGGAAGTTCGAGGCCATCCCCTGGGTGACGACGGAGGTGGCTCGCCACCTGAGCCGCGGCGAGCGGGTGGAGGTCCTGGTCCTGGACGCGGCCGCGCGCCGGGCCGCACGGCGGATGCTGAACGCGGCCGGTGCCGACATGTCCCGCATTCGCCTCCACACCGTGCCCACCGACCGTTCCTGGGCCCGGGATAGCATCCCCACCTTCGTCCTGGGGCCGGAGGGGGACGCCCTGCTGAACTGGCACTTCAACGCCTGGGCCAAGTACTCCAACTGGCGGCGGGACGATGCCCTCGGGCCCTGGTTGGCGCGCCGGCTGCGGCGCCCGCGCTTCGACCCGCGCTTCCGGGGGCGGCGCGTGGTGCTGGAAGGAGGGGCCATCGACACCAACGGCGCCGGCCTGCTCCTCACCACCGAGGAGTGCCTCCTGTCGCCGGTGCAGGCCCGCAACCCAGGTGTGAGCCGCCGGCAGATGGAGGGGATCCTGCGGGCGTGGCTGGGCGTGGAGAAGATCCTGTGGCTGGGCCGGGGGATCGCCGGCGACGACACCCACGGCCACGTGGATGACCTGGCGCGCTTTGTGGACACCCGCACCGTGGTCACCGTGGTGGAGTCCAACCGGTCGGATCCCAACCATGGGCCGCTGCAGGACAACCTGCGCCGGCTGCGGCGGATGACCGACCTGCGAGGGCGGCGCCTGGACGTGGTGACCCTCCCCATGCCGGCCCCCCTCTTCTTCCGCAAGACCCGCCTGCCGGCCAGCTACGCCAACTTCTACATCGCCAATGGGCGGGTGCTCGTCCCCACCTTCAACGATCCCGCCGACCGGATGGCCCTGGGGATCCTGGGCGACCTGTTCCCCGGCCGGGAGGTGGTGGGGATCCACGCCGTGGACCTGGTGTGGGGGCTGGGGACGGTGCACTGCATGACCCAGCAGCAGCCGGACGCAAACGGTTGAATTGACATCTTTTTACCGGCCTTTGAGGACATTTACAAGGCCCGTGCGTAGCCTTCATCAGAAGACGAGGCGACCATGGGCACGGCCACCGCGAACACCTCAGAGACGACCCTCCGCCGGACGGGTGCCCGCGGGGGAGATGGCCTCCAGCGGCTCCTGGCCGGGGTGCTGTTCGGCCTGGTGACGCTGGGGCTGGCGGGGGCGGTGGGCGTTCTCGCCCTGCTGCTCCAGGCGCGGCCGGAGCCACCGTCCGATCTTGCCGCCGCCGCCCAGACCCTCACCGGAGCCTGGCCGGCCCCCACCGCCGACGCAGGCGCGGCCGAGCCGTTCCCGGCCGGCGATCTGGAGCTGGTCTCCCGCGAGGTGTTCACCCTGGAGATGCCCGCCGGAGAGGGCGAGGGGCGCGTCCCCTGGACCCTCTACCTGCTGCCCGAGAGCCCGGGAGGCGAGGAGTACGTCCTCACCGGAACCATGGCGCCGCCGGCGGGGATGGAGCCGGGAAAAGAACTCCAGATGGTGATCTACTACTCCGGGGTCGGCGCGCCCGAATGGCTCGACCCCACCGGGCTGGTGCGAACGCCAGAGAAGATGCCGGACCGGGTGGCCTCCCAGGTCCTCTTCTTCGTCACGCCGTCGGAGGAGGCTGCCGGCGGGACCGGCGCGCGCGGCGCGGCCAGCGAGCCGACGCCGGCGGCCGCCCTGGCCTGGGATGGTCCGGCCGCGGACTCCACCCCGTCCGCGCCGACGCGCCTCGACGGTGGGGCGGCGCCCCCCGCCCCCGCTCCGGCCCCGGCGGCTGTCCCGGTGTCGGCCCCGTGGCCAGCAGCCGATCCGGCCCGCTGCTTCGGCAAGCTGGAGGTCGGCCTCTAGCGCCAGGGGGCCCGGCGGCGCGGCTTCGCCCCCCATCCCGACTGTGCTACGGTCCCGCATTCTTCGTGGGGATGCGCCGTGGTGGCCTGGATCTGGGTCGCGTTCGTCCTGCTTGTCCTCTTCCTGCTGGCGCTGGATCTGGGCGTCTTCAACCGCAAGGTCCACGTCATCTCCGGCGGCGAGGCCCTGGGGTGGACCGTCTTCTGGATCGTCCTGGCGCTCCTGTTCAACGTCGCCGTCTACTACCTCTACGAGCACCACCTCCTGGGAATCGGGCTGGACATCGGCCATGAGCTGACGGGGCGGCAGGCGGCCCTCCAGTTCCTCACCGGCTACATCATCGAGAAGTCCCTCAGCCTGGACAACATCTTCGTCATCGCCATGATCCTGGCCTACTTCCGCGTGCCCGACGCCTACCAGCACCGGCTGCTGTTCTGGGGCGTCCTGGGGGCGCTGGTCATGCGCGGGGTGATGATTGCCCTGGGGACCGCGCTGATCCACCGCTTCGACTGGATCGTCTACGTCTTCGGCGCACTGCTCCTCCTCACCGCCGTGCGCATGCTGGTCATCCGTCACGACAACGTGGAACCGGAGCGGATCCTGTTCGTGCGCCTGGCGCGGCGCATCTACCCCGTGTCGGGGACCTTCGACGGCCCCAGGTTCTTTACTCGGCTGGACGGCCGGCGGGCTGCCACGCCCATGTTCATGGCCCTGCTGGCGGTGGAGAGCAGCGACGTGCTGTTCGCCGTGGACTCCATCCCGGCCATCTTCGCCGTCACCCGGGACCCGTTCCTGGTCTTCACCTCCAACGTCTTCGCCATCCTGGGCCTGCGCTCCCTTTACTTCTTCCTGGCCGCCATCATGGCGCGGTTCCGCTACCTCAAGATGAGCCTGGTGTTCATCCTGGCCTTCGTGGGCGTGAAGATGCTGCTCGCCCACCACCACCCCATCCCCGTCACCGTGTCCCTGGCTGTGATCCTTGGTATCCTCCTGGTGGGAATCCTGGCTTCCATGACCGGACGCGAGACCGACACGGCCCCCCTCCAGTCCCCCCTGGCCGAGCAGCCGGAGGGGCTTGCACGCCTTACCTACCGCAAGGCGCGCAAGCTGGTGGTCCTGATCATCGGCGGCACCATCCTGCTGTTCGGGGCGGCGCTGCTGGTGCTGCCCGGCCCGGGCACGGTGGTCATCCTGGTGGGGCTGGCCGTCCTGGCCACCGAGTTCGTCTGGGCCCGCCGCCTGCTCAAGCGGATCAAGGAGAGCGGCGGCGAGGTGGCGCGCACCCTGGGCAGCTACCTGGGCTGGAACGGCAAGCGCACCGGCGGCGGCGGCGCCTGAGGGGAGCGGCCCGCCGCCAGGCGGCCCCTCAGCCGGTCCCGCCGCCTCCGCCCATCCGGGACAGCAGGTCCGCGAGCTGGCCGTAGCTCACCCGGGGTGGCTCGCTGTCCTCCACGCAGCGGTAGCGGGAGAAGTCGGTGACCCCCTCCTCACGCAGGACCTCCTCGTCCAGGAGCGCCCGGCCGGTGCAGGCGGCCGGGTCCCGCCGGACCAGGGCGAGGACGGCGTCGGCGACGATCTCGGGCCGGCGCCAGAGCTTGCGATCCCCCATCCCCCAGTTGATGGTGGCCAGCGACTCGATGAGGGTGGCGGGCCACAGGGCGTTGACGGCGATGCCGTCGCTCCGCAGCTCAGCCGCCAGCCCCTGGGCGGTCAGGGTCATGCCCAGCTTGCTGATGGTGTAGGCCACCATGCCCGGATGCGGTCCCGGGTCCAGTGGCGGCGACAGCATGACGATGTGCCCGCCCCTGCCGGCGCCGCGCATGGCGGCGGCCACCTGGCGCGACAGGAGGAAGGCGGCGCGCACGTTCACCGACATGACCAGGTCGAAGCGCCGGGCCGGCGTGTCCAGGACCGGTCGCCACCACAGGGCGCCGGCGTTGTTGATCAGCGCATCGATGCGGCCGAAGGCGGACAGGGTCTCCTCCACCAGGCGATCCAGGTCGGCCTCCTGGCGCACGTCCACCTGCACGGCCAGGGCGCGCCCGCCTGCCTGCTCCACCAGGGTGGCCGTCTCGCCGATGGTCCCCGGCAGCTGCTGCCGGTCGCGCACCGTTTTGGCGGCCACCGCCACCGCCATGCCGGCGCGCCCCAGGGTCACGGCGATGCAGCGGCCGATGCCGCGGCTGGCCCCGGTGACGATGGCCACGCGGCCGCTGAGATCGATCTGGCTCGGGGCGGGCATGGGGCAAGCAGCATAGCCCAGGCCGGGGCGGGCGGTGCTATGGTCTCGGCCAGGAGGTCGCCATGTCGCTCCTGCGCAGGATCTTCCGGCTGCCCGGAGGGCCGGAGGCGGCGGGCCGCGACGCCCCCGCCGAGACCGAGACGGTGCGGCGCATCACCGAGGCGCTGGACCGGCTGCCGCCGGAGAAGGCCCGCTACCTGGCCGCCTTTGCCTTCACCTTGAGCCGGGTGGCCCGCGCCGATCTCAGGATCAGCGGCGCCGAGACCCGTGCCATGGAGCGCATTGTCATGGAGCGGGGCGGCCTGCCCGAGGAGCAGGCGATCCTCACCGTGCAGATCGCCAAGAGCCAGAGCCTGCTCCTGGGCAGCACCGAGAACTACCTGGTGACCCGCGAGTTCGCTCGCCTGGCCCGGCGCGAGGAGAGGCTGGCCTTGCTGGACTGCCTGTTCGCGGTCTCCGCCGCCGACCAGGACGTGTCGGTGGTGGAGGACAACGAGATCCGGCGCATCGCCGAGGAGCTCAAGCTGGATCACACCGATTTCATCGCCGCCCGGGCGCGCTACCGGGAGCACCTGTCCGTGCTCAAGAAGCGCGAGGAGGACTGAGGCATGCGGCGACGTCGGCGGACCGGCAAGCCGGCCCGGGGACCAGGGAATGTCTCCTGGCTCTGACAGCGCCGGCCCGCTGGCGTCCCGGCTGGGCTGGCTGGCATTGTTCGGCGGGGCGTTCGGGTACCTGGAGGCGTCGGTGGTGGTCTACCTGCGGGCGCTGTTCTACCCCGACGGGTTCGCCTTCCCGCTGGTGCTGCTGGATGAGCGCATCGCCCTGGTGGAGCTGGCGCGGGAGCTGGCCACGCTGCTCATGCTGCTGGGGGTGGCCGGCCTGGCGGCCACCTCGGCGTGGGGCCGCTTCGGCGCCTTCGCCTTCGCCTTCGGGGTCTGGGACCTGGTCTACTACGCCGGGCTGAGGGCCGTCCTGGGCTGGCCCGAGTCGCTGGCCACCTGGGACGTCCTCTTTCTCATCCCCGGGATCTGGACCGGCCCGGTGTGGACCGCGGCGGGGGTGGCGCTGCTGCTGGTGATCTGCGGTGCGTGGATCATGCGGGCCGACGCGGCCGGCCACCGTCCCCGCCCAGGCGCCCTGGGCTGGGCGGCGGGCAGCGGCTCGCTCCTCCTTCTGCTCCTCTCCTTCCTCTGGAATCACGGACCGGCGGCGCGGGGCGAGGTGCCGGCCTGGTTCCCCTGGCCGATCTGGCTGGCCGGCGTGCTCATGGGCCTGGCCGCGTTCGTCCGCCTCTTCGGGCCGCCTGCATGGCGGAGCCGCGCCTGACCTCCCCGGGTGGCGCGCCGCCGGGACCGGTTCTCGGCGAGACGCTGGTCCCCTACATCCTGAGCCTGGCAGCGGGCGGCGGGCGCGAGGCCTTCGCGCGGCCTGGCACCGGGGCGGGGGCCCGCTGGCGACGAGGGGAGGTCCTGGCGGGAGCGTGGGGCGTCGCCGCCTGGCTTTCGCAGTCGGGAATTGTCCCCGGCGACCGGGTGATCCTCCACGGCGCCACCGGCCCGGCTTGGGTGGCGGCGTTCTATGGCTGCATCCTCAGGGGCGCGGCGGCCGTGCCGCTGGACGCTTCCCTGACGGCGGCCGAGGCGGCGGCGCTGGCCGCACGCGTCTCCCCCGGGGCGGGACTAGGGGATGCAGCCGGCCCGCCCCTGGCCGGCCTGGCCTGGCGCCGGCTCTCGGGACAGGCGCCACCGCCCGCCCCCGGCGCCACCCCGGCCATGCCGGCCCATGCGCCGGGCGCCGACGACGTGGCGCAGATCGTCTTCACCTCGGGGACCACCGGCCGCCCCAGGGCCGTGCCCATCACGCACCGCAACATGCTGGCGAGCCTGCACCGCATCGAGCGTGGCTTCCGCCGCCCGCGCCGGCGCTGGCTGGTGGCGGCGCTGCGCCCGCGGATCCTCTGCCTGGTGCCGGCCTCCCATCTCTTCGGCCAGATGGTGGGGATCCACCTGCCGGTGCTCATGGGGCTGCCGGTGGTCTTCTCGGACGACCTGCGGCCGCGGGCGCTGCGCGAGACGCTGCGCCGGGAGCGGATCATGGCGGCGCTGGCGGTGCCCCGCATCCTGCGCCTCGTGGCGGACGATCTCGTCCGGCTGGGCGCCGCGGGGAGAGGTCGCCCCGGTGGCGGCTGGGCAGCCCGGCTGCGGGCGGGGCTGCCGGCGCGCCGCGCCCTGGGCTGGCGCTTCAGCGCCTGGATCTGCGGCGGCGCTGCACTGGACCAGCAGACCGATGCCTTCTGGCACGAGCGGGGGTACGTGGTGGTGCAGGGGTACGGCCTCACCGAGACGGCTCCCATCATCAGCGTGAGCCATCCCTTCGCCCGCCACCGGGGATCGGTGGGGCGGCCACTCGGGGGGCAAGAGATCAAGGTGGGCCCTGGCGGCGAGCTCTGGGTACGGGGCGACAACGTGGCGGCCGGCTACCTGGACGATCCCGAGGCGACCTCCGGCGCCTTCCAGGACGGCTGGCTGCGCACCGGCGATCGGGTGGAGCGGGACGAGGCGGGGCGCCTCTTCATCCGCGGGCGCCTCAAGGACGTCATCGTCACCGCCGACGGCACCAATGTCGATCCATCGCTGGTGGAGCACGCGCTGCAAGCCTGCCCCGGGGTCGCCGAGGCGGCCTGCGTGGCGCGCTCCGGCGCCCGCGGCGAGGAGGTCCACGCCGTGCTCGTGCTGGCCTCCGGAGCGGGACCGGCGGAGGCCACCGCCGCCGCGGCGGTGCGCGCCGCCAACGCCCGGCTGCCGCCGGGCCAGCGTGTGCAGGGGTTCAGCCTCTGGCACGAAGCAGCCCTGCCGCGCACGTCCCTGGGCAAGCTGCGCCGCGCCGCCGTCCGGGAAGCTCTCGCCAGCGGGGGGGAGGTGGCGGAGGCCGCCGCTGGAGTGGCTGGGGCGGCGCCCGACGCGGCGGCGGCGGCGCTGGCGAGCCTCACCGGCCGCGAGGCGGCGTCACTGGCGGAGGAGGGCGGGCTCCACCTGGACCGGGACCTGGGGCTGGGGTCGCTGGATCGCCTGGACCTGCTGGTGCGCCTGGAGGCGGCCACCGGGCGCTCGGTGGACGAGATGGCCGTGGCCTCCGCCGCGACCCTGGCCGATCTGCGGCGGGCGCTGGAGCTTCCGCCGGCGCCGCCGCTCCCCATGCCCCGCTGGGCGCGCCGCCTTCCCGCGCGGATGGCCCGCGGCCTGGGCCGCGGATTGATTGTCGGGCCGCTCTTCCGCCTGCTATTCCGGATGCAGGTCAGCGGCCGCGAGGAGCTGGTGGAGCTGCGGCCGCCCTTCCTGCTCGCCGCCAGCCATCTGGGGCACGTGGACACCCCCGCCGTCCTGCTGGCCCTGCCGCGGCGCCTGCGCGGGAGGCTGGCGGTGGCCATGGCCACCGAGCACTTCCCGGCCCTCTTTGCCGCCGGGCCCCAGCGGCCGGGCCGGATGGCGCGGGCACGCCAGTGGCTCGCCTTCCGCCTGGCGGTGCTCCTGTTCCACGCCTACCCGCTGCCACGCCAGGGCGGCTTCGCCGCCACCCTGGACTACACCGCCGAGCTGGCCGAGGCGGGCCACGCCATCCTGATCTTCCCCGAGGGGAGGATCAGGGACGAAGGCCAACCGTTGGCGCCCTTCAAGGAGGGGCCGGCGCGCCTGGCGGTGCGCCTGGGCCTGCCCGTGGTGCCGGTGGGGCTGGCGGGGACGGGGGAGCGGCTGCCCCGGGGGGCGCGGGTGCCGCGGCCGGGCCGCCTGCAGGTGGCCCTGGGCGCGCCCATCCCGCCGCCGCCGCCGCCGGCGGACGCGGCGGCGGCGGCCGAGTCGGTGACGCGGCTCACCGCCCGGCTGCAGGAGGAGGTCCGCCGGCTGGAGGTCAGGGCCGCCAGAACGACCGGCTGAGAAGGCAGAAGACGGTGAAGACTTCCAGGCGGCCGACGATCATGGCGGCTGACAGGATCCCCTTGGCGGCGGCATCCAGGTCGTAGAAGTTGGCCATGGGCCCCACCGCGCCCAGTCCGGGCCCCACGTTGCCCAGGCAGGCGATGGCCGCCGTGGCGGCCGTGACCAGATCGCTGCCCAGGGCGGCCAGCGCCAGGGTGCAGCCGATCCAGGTGGCCACGAACAGCAGGAAGAAGCCGGTCACCATCTGCAGCATGTCCTCGTCCACCACCTCGTCGCCCACCCGCACGCTGGTGATGCGGCGCGGGCGGAAGAAGCGGCGCACCTGCACCCGGACCAGCCGCGCCAGGATGAGGACGCGCATGACTTTCATGCTGCCACCGGTGGATCCGGCGCAGCCGCCCACGAACATGAGCAGCACGAGGATCAGGCGGCCGGCCTGGGGCCACGCGTCGAAGTCGGCGGTGGCGAAGCCGGTGGTGGTCTGCACCGAGATGGCCTGAAAGCCGGCCTGGCGCAGGGCGGTGCCCGGGGTGAGTCCCCCCTGGGTCATGAGGATCCCCGCCAGCAGGAGGGTGGCGCCGCCCACGAGCCAGAGGTAGACGCGCAGCTCCGGGTCCCGGAGGAAGGCCCGCAGGCCCGCCCTGCCGGACCAGCGGCTCCCTCCCCGCCACAGGTTGGCGTACAGGGTGAAGTTCACGCCGGCGGCCAGCATGAAGACACCGATGATGATCTCCACCTCGAAGCTGCGGAAGGCGGCGATGGAGGCGTTGCGGGTGGAGTACCCCCCGGTGGCCATGGTGGTGAAGGTGTGGCAGAGGGACTCGAACAGATCCACGCCGGCCAGGTGGAGCAGGAGCACCTGGGTCAGGCTCATCCCCAGGTAGATCTTCCACAGGAGGCTGGCGGTGTCGCGCACGTGGGGCCGGATGCCCGCCTTGCTGGGGCCGGGGACCTCGTGCTTGTAGAGGAACCGCCCGCCGATCCCCAGGCCGGGGAGGACCGCCACGAACAGGACCACGATCCCCATGCCCCCCAGCCACTGGATGAGGCTGCGCCAGAAGAGGAGGGCCCGGGGGAGGGTCTCGATCTCCCGCAGCACCGAGGCGCCGGTGGTGGTGAAGCCGGAGATGGACTCGAAGAGGGCGTCCATGGGCAGCGGGATGGCGCCGGTGAGCCAGAAGGGGAGGGCGCCCACCACGCCGGCGGCCAGCCAGGAGCAGCTCACCACCAGCAGCCCCTCCCGCTGGCCCAGGATCTGCCCCCGGGTGCCGCGCCCGGCCAGGAGCAGGGCGCCGCCCAGGGCCGCGCCGCCACCCATGCTCAGGAGGAACGCCCGGATGACGCCGGGATCGCCGTCGGCCAGCGCCCAGGGCAGGCAGACGGTCATGGACAGGGCCACCAGGAGCGTCAGGATGCCCAGCAGCCTCAGGACCAGGGGATAGTTCACGCCTCGACCGCGCCGGCCTCGGGCTCCAGGGCCGCCACCAGGCCCGGCAGCGCCTCCCGGGAGGAGAAGAGCACCAGCAGGTCGCCCGCCTCGATGACGTCGCCGCCGTGGGGCACCCAGATCTCCTCGCCCCGCTGCACCGACACCACCAGGGCGCCCTGGGGCAGCTCCATCTCGGCCAGGGTGCGCCCGGCCAGCTCGCTCCCGCCGCGCACCACCCGCTCCAGCACCTCGGCCTTCCCCCCGGCCAGGGTGGCGATGTTGGAGGTGAAGCCGCTGTCGATGTACTCCAGGATGCGCTCGGCGGCGATGAGGCGCGGCGACAGGGTGGCGCCCAGCCCCATGCGCTGGCACAGCGCCAGCATGTCGGGGCGGTGGACCAGCGTGACCACCCTGGATACCCCCAGGTCCCGCGCCAGCAGGCTGGCCACCACATTGGTCTCGTCATCGCCGGTGAGGGCCAGGAACCGGTCGGCCTGGTCCACGTGCTCCTCCTGGAGCAGGGCGGTCTCGGTGGCCTTCCCCAGCAGCACGATGGCCTGGGGGAGGATCTGGGCCAGCTCCTGGCAGCGGCTCTTGTCCCGGTCGATCACCTTGAGGCGCACCGGGTAGTTGAGCAGGGCGCGGCTCACCGCCACCGCCGTGGCGCCGCCGCCGGCCACCACCACCGTGCCCAGGTCCTCGGGGGCCTGGCTGAACCGCTGCTCCACCTCGGGCATGCGGGAGGAGGACGCGGCCACCAGGAGCTGGTCCCCCGACTGGATGATGGTGTCGCCCCGGGGCACCGCCACGTTCTCGCTGCGGAAGAGGGCCACCACCAGGGACTGGGGCGGCAGGCCCAGGTCCGAGATGGCCCGCCCCGCCGCAGGGCTGGTGGAGGCCACCATGACCCGCCGGAGCTGCACCTGGCCGCCCAGGAACTCCTCGATGACATGGTTATGATGCTGGCGGACGATCTCCACGATGCGGCTGGTGGTGAGGAGCTGGGTGGAGAGCAGGAAATCCACGTCGAACAGGGAGGAGTACAGCCCCCGCCGGCGCACGATGGCCTCCAGGTCCGATGTGCGCACCACCGAGCGGCTGGCACCGAGTCCCTTGGCCAGGCGGGAGGCCACCAGGTTGACCTCATCCCGGTTGCTCACCGCCAGGATCAGGTCGCACGCCTCCACCTCGGCCCGCCGCAGCACGTCCACGTGGGAGCCGTCCCCCATGAGGGTGGTGACGTCGATCTGCTCCTCGATGCGCGTCAGGCGCTGGCGGTCGGTGTCCACCACGACCACGTCGTGGTCCTTGCCCGACAGGACGCGGGCCAGGTGGTAGCCCACCTCCCCGGCGCCGATGACGACCACGTGCATGGTGCGGCTCCCTTCAGGGCTGCCCGACGATGGCGTCCAGCGTGCGCCGGGCGATGGCGTGGTAACGCGGCCGCGCCCACCGGTACAGGCGCCGGGCCCGACTGGCTCCCTCGGGGGTCTTCATGAGCTCCTCGTAGAGGGGCGTCAGGAACTTGCGCCGCCCCTGGCTGGTGAGGAACTCCTCCAGGCGCCGGTCGGCGGCGGCGTGCCCATGGCGAATGGCCAGGACGAGCCACCGGTCCAGAACCTCCGCGTTGCCGGTGCCGGTGAAGCCGAAGGCGGCGTCCAGCTCGGCCATCTGGGCGGGCGTGAGGGATCCGGGCAGGCCGTCCAGGAAGTGCAGCCAGTGCTGGGTGGTCCACCCCGCGGTGTCCAGCCGGGCGGCGGGCGTGGCGCCCTGGACCCAGGCCGCGAGGGCGGCGTCCACCCGGGCCAGGGCGGCGGAGGTGAACGATGGCGCGCTGGCAGGCAGCCCAGGCTGCTCCAGCCAGTCGTCCAGGCCGGGAGCCTGCCGCCCGGGGAGCGGCTGGTGCGCCGCCAGGAGATTCTCCTCCAGGTACGCGCGGAACTGGCCCGTGGTGACGCTGGTGAAGGCGTGGGCATTGAACCAGCGGCGGAGGAAGCCGTCGAACGTCTCGCGGCCGTAGGTCTCCTCCAGCAGGCGCAGGAAGAGCGCCCCCTTCTCGTAGGGGATGTCGTTCATGCCGTCGTCGGGGTCGCGGCCGGACAGATCGATGTGGAGCACCTGATCGCCGGGGGCGTCGGCCTTGGCCGCCAGCTCCTGGTCCAGGTCCCGCCGGCCCAGCACCCAGTGCATCTCGGCCACCTCCGGGCCGTACACTTCCTCCATGATCCGTTGCTGGATGTAGGTGGTGAACCCCTCGTTGAGCCAGAAGTCGGACCAGGTGGCGTTGGTGACCAGGTTCCCGGACCAGGAGTGGGCCAGCTCGTGGGCCACCAGGGAGACCAGGGAGCGATCGCCCGCCAGCACCGTGGGTGTGAGGAAGGTGAGGGTGGGGTTCTCCATCCCGCCAAACGGGAAGAAGGGGGGCAGCACCAGGAGATCGTAGCGTCCCCACCGGTAGGGGCCGTAGAGGCGCTCGGCAGCCTGCAGCATCGGCTCCATGTCGGCGAACTCACTCACCGATCGCGTGAGGAGGGGCGGCTCGGACCAGACGCCGGTGCGCGGGCCGGTCTCGCCGAAGGTCAGATCACCTGCCGCGAGGGCCAGCAGGTAGGTGGGCACGGGATGCTCCATGCGGAACCGGAAGACACCGGGACCGTCGCCGCCGGCGGCCGGGGCCGGCGCCGCCGCCATCACGGCCCGCAGCGGTGGATCGACCCTGAGGACGGCGTCGAAGGTGATCCGCATCCCCGGCGTGTCCTGGCAGGGGACGAAGGAGCGGGCGTGAATGGCCTGGGCCTGGCTATAGAGGAAGGGATGACGGCCCCCGGCGGTCTGCTCCGGCGCCAGCCACTGGAGCCCGGTGGCCTCGGGCCGGGTGCGGTAGGCCAGGCGCACCCGATCGGCTCCCTCGGGCAGATCCACCAGGATGGGCGTGCCCAGGATGGGGTCGGCCTCGCCGGCGCGCCAGGTGGTGGGGGCCAGCACGCCCCGGGCCAGCCCGGCCTGGGCCCCTCGAATCTCCAGGTCGCGGCTGTCCAGCCTCAGGGGCTGGCCGGTCCAGTCCGGCCCGCGCTCCAGATGCAGGGTGACGGTCCCCGCCAGCGACTGCTGGTCGAACAGCACCTTCCAGTCCAGCTCCATGTGGGTCACGCGCACCTCCATGGGCCGGGCGGCGGAGTGGAGGTCCGGGGGCATCACCGGTGAGGCGGGAGGAGGGGGCGGCTCCTCCTGGCTGGAGCAGGCCGGCGTGAGCAGCAACGCGGCCGCCAGGGTGGCGGCAACGCGGCGTGAGGGCATGGATCCTCCCCTGTCTGCGGGCCACAAGGGTGGTCCGGCGCCAGCCATCCTAGCCGGTCTCCATCCTTCTTGACAGATCTCCGCCGGCGCCGTTAGGCTCGCCGACCGCGCCGGAAGCAAGCGGAAAGGAGACCTCATGCTCTCAGCCCGCCGCACCCCCCCCGCCGCGGCCGGCCTGCTGGCCGCCTGCGTCGCGGCCGTCAGCCTCTTCCTGACCGGCCCGGCTCCGGCCGCCGCCGCCGAGGACCCCCTGCCTGGCGTGGCGGCCAAGGTGGAGGGGCTGCGGCGCCTGGACGGGCTCCTCACCCTGCACCTGGATGGGCAGCGCGGGAAGGTCTGGCTGGAGCTGCCGGCGCCGTCCGATCCGGCCCGGGGGCTGGAGCTCCTCTACGTGGAAGGGCTCGCGTCGGGCCTCGGGTCCAACCCCGTGGGGCTGGACCGGAGCCAGCTGGGGGAGACGCGGCTGGTGAGCCTGCGGCGGGTGGGCGGCCGGCTGCTGGTGGAGGCGGCGAACCTGCGCTTCCGGGCGCGCAGCCATCACCCCGACGAGCAGCGGGCGGTGCGCGAGTCGTTCGCCACCTCGGTGCTCTGGGGCGGGGAGATCGCCGCGGAGGACCCCGACGGGCGCATCCTGGTGGACTTCACCAGCTTCATCGTGCGCGATGCCCACGACTCCATCTCCACCCTCAAGAGCACCGGCCAGGGGGAGTTCACCCTGGATGCCGCACGCAGCGCCGTGGATCTGGACGCCTGCCTGGCCTTTCCCGACAACGTGGAGCTGGAGGCGATCCTCACCCTGGCCTCGCGGGCGCCCGGCCGCCTGGTCCGGGAGACGGCCCCACTCGGGGAGGCGGTGACCCTCAGGCAGCACCACTCGTTCATCCGCCTGCCTGATGACGGGTACCAGCCGCGGGCCTTCCATCCGCGTGCGGGCTCCTACGCCCTGAGCTTCCAGGACTACGCCGCACCGCTGGATGGGGCGCTGGAGACCCGGTGGATCGTCCGTCACCGCATGAGCCCCGGCAAGCCCCTCATCTACCACGTGGACCGGGGCGTGCCCGAGCCGGTGCGCTCGGCCCTGGTGGAGGGAGCGAGCTGGTGGGCGGAGGCGTTCGCCGCCGCCGGCTTCCCTGGCGGCTACCGGGTGGAGCTGCTCCCCGAGGGGGCGCACCCCCTGGACGTGCGCTACAACGTCATCCAGTGGGTGCACCGATCGACCCGTGGCTGGTCGTACGGCGGCGGCGTGGTGGATCCGCGCACCGGCGAGATGCTCAAGGGGCACGTGCTGCTGGGGTCGCTGCGCGTGCGCCAGGACCGGCTCCTGTTCGAGGGGCTGGCCGGAACCTCGGCCACCGGCAGCGGCCGGCCTGACGACCCGGTGCTGCTGGCGCTGGCGCGCATCCGGCAGCTCTCGGCCCACGAGGTGGGCCACACCCTGGGGCTCATGCACAACTTCGCCGCCTCCACCTACGGCGACCGGGCCTCGGTGATGGACTACCCCGCCCCCCTCATCGGCATCACGCCGGCGGGGGAGCTGGACTTCACCCGGGCCTACGGCGTGGGGGTGGGCGCGTGGGACATCCACGCCATCCGCTACGCCTACACCCCCTTCGCCACGCCGGAGGAGGAGGCCGCCGGCCTGGCGGCCATCCTCCAGGAGGGCCTGGAGCGGGGGCTCCTGTTCCTCACCGACGCCGACGCGCGCCCCGCCGGCGCCGCCCACCCGCTGGCGAACCTCTGGGACAACGGTGCCGATCCGGTGGCGGGGCTGGAGCAGGCGCTGGCGGTGCGGCGCATCGCCCTGGAGCGCTTCGGCGCCGACCGGGTGATGACAGGAACGCCCCTGGCGGTGCTTCACGAGGTGCTGGTGCCGGTCTACCTGCACCACCGGTACCAGCTGGACGCCGCCGCCAAGGTCCTGGGCGGCCTGGGCTACAGCTACGCCGTGCGCGGCGATGGACAGCCGCCGGCGCGCCTGCTGCCGCCGGCGGATCAGCGCCGGGCCCTGGATGCCATCGTGCGCCTGCTGGATCCGGCCGAGCTGGACCTGCCCGAGCCTCTCCTGGGGCTGCTCCTGCCCCGGCCGCCGGGACACCCGCCCCACCGGGAGCTGTTCACCGGCGGCATGGATCCGGCCTTCGATCCCATCGGGGCGGCGGCCACTGCCGCGCGCATGGCGGTGGACGCCCTGCTCCAGCGCGAGCGGGCGGCGCGGCTGGTGGATCACCAGCGCCGGGACCCGGCCCAGCCCGGCCTGGAGATGGTCCTCGAGGCGCTCGCAGGGCGCGTGGGCCGCGGAGCGACCAACCTTCCGCCCCGGCGGGCCGAGCTGGCCCGGGCCGTGGATGCCGCCATCGTCGGGGGGATGCTGGCGCTGGCGGCCGATCCGGCGGCCCTCCACGGCGTGCGCAGCCGGGCCGACGCGGCTCTCGCCGCTCTGGGCCGGCGGCTGGAGGCGGAGGGCGGCCCGGCGGCGGAGCGCGCCCACCGGGCGGCGCTGGCGGGGGAGATCCGCCGCCACCTGCAGCGCCCCGGCCTCCCCGCCGCCCCGCCGCAGGCCGCGCCGGATCCTCCCCCCGGCAGCCCCATCGGGCAGCCCGGGGGTTGATCCGGCCACCCCCTTCCTGTATGTAGGGGGGGACTTGCCCGGTGCCAGACCGGGCTCCTGACAATCCGTCGGCGCTCCCGTCCCGCATCCGGTGCGCCGTGCGCACAACGGGGGAGGTTCGATGCGTTCGCTGAGAGTCCCGCCCAGAATCCTGTTCCGCCTGGTCACGGCGGCCTGCCTGCTCGTGGCGGTCCCCGCCGCGCCGGGTCTGGCCCAGTCCGGTCCCGGCCTGCCCGACCCCGCCACCATCCGCCTCAAGGTGGCCCAGTTCGATCCCCTCAAGGGGGTGCCGGAGCTGCCCCAGGTCGCCAACATCGATGGTCTTGCGCCCGGCGTGAGGGGCGGCTACCTGGTCCAGTTCGCCCGGCCCATCACCGGCGCGGACCGGGACGCCCTGGAAGCGGCCGGCGCCTCGGTGAAGGGGTACGTCCCCATGATGACCCTGGAGGTCGTCATGGACGAGTCGGCCCGCAGGGATGTCCAGGATCTGCCCGGCGTGCGCTGGGTGGGGGTCTACCAGCCGGCCTTCAAGCTGCACCCGGGCCTGGCCGAAGATGTGGCCGCCCGCTTCCAGCCCGGCGAGAAGGTGCGCCTGCAGATCAGCCTCTTCCCCGGCGAGGAGGAGCCGGGGCTGAGCCAGATCCGGGGCCTGGGCGCCCGCGTGGAGCAGATCGACCGCGGCCGCTCCTTCCTGGTGGCCCTGGCCGAGGTGCCCGCCGGGCGGCTCATCGCCCTGGCCCAGGTGCCGCAGGTGCGCCACCTGGAGCTGGTCTACGAGCCCATCCCCTACAACGACCGCTCCCGCTTCCACACCGGCCTCGAGGCCGTGGCCAACGACACCTTCAGCGGCGGCATCGATCCCTCCCTGGACGGGCTGGACGAGGGCTCCGGCTTCCGGGTCAAGTACGGCCACATGGACACGGGCCTGAACATCGCCCATCCCGACTTCTCCAGCGCCAGCATCACCTTCGAGCCCGGGGCCGATCAGAGCGACACCGACAACGGGCACGGCACCCACACCTCCGGCAGCATCGTGGGCGACGGCGGCCAGTGGGCCACGGTGCCCGAGCCGGCGCCCCCACAGCCCGGAGCCGGTCCCGTGTCCGACTCCATGTGGCGCGGGGTGACGCCCCAGGCGGCGCTGCACCACATCTCCTTCGACAACAACTACTCGGACCGGCAGATGTTCGAGCGGGAATCGGAGGAAGGCGCCCACATCTCCAGCAACTCCTGGGGCTGGAGCAGCGGCGGCAGCTCCATCCGCGACTACAACACCAACGCCGCCCTGTGGGATGAGGGGGTGTGGGACGCCGACAACGACGTGGCCGGACAGCAACCCCTCACGGTGCTCTTCTCGGCCGGCAACAACGGCGGCTTCAACTCCCCCTACAACGGCTGCCTCTCCAACGGGCCTGACAACGTGGGTAGCCCGGGCACGGCCAAGAACGTCATCACGGTGGGGAACAACGAGACCGATCGGGGCCAGGGCGGCGCCTGCGGCTCCTTCAGCGGCCTGGGCGACAACGTGGAGGAGATGAACGCCTCCTCCAGCCGCGGCCCGGTGGATCCTGACGGCACGGGCCAGGGGCTGTTCAAGCCCGACGTGACCAACATCGGCGGCTACTGGGTCGCCTCGGTTGAGGCGCCGGGCACCGCCAGCGCCTGCAGCGCCATCACCGTGAATCCCGACTGCCCGAACCCCGGCCAGGCGGGGTACTGCTCCGACACCGGCACCAGCTACGCCTACCAGAACGGGACCTCCATGTCGGCGCCGCTCACCGCGGGGATGGCCGGCGTGCTGTACCAGGACCTGGTGGTCAACCGCGGGGTGGCCACGCCCCGGCCGTCCCTGATCAAGGGGCTGCTCATCAACGGCGCCCGGGAGCTGCTGCCGTCGGCGTGCAACTACACCTTCAACGTGGCCCAGTCCACCATTCACCAAGGCTGGGGTTTCGTGCAGGCGACGGCGTCCCTCTACGGGCCTGCCGGCAGCCCGGCCCAGCGCAACGTGGAGTTCGAGAACGAGGAGACCGCCAACGCCGTGGCCACCAGCGAGACCTACTCGCGGCAGGTCACCGCCGCGGCGGGAACTCCATTGAAGGTCACCCTGGTGTGGACCGACTTCCCGGCGGCCGCCGGCTCGGGCTCGCCCCTGGTGGTCAACGACCTGGACCTGGAGGTCTCGGGCCCCGACGGCACCTTCCTGGGGAACAACTTCAGCGACGCCTGGTCCGTGACCGGGGGCTCCGCCGACCGCTACAACGTGGTGGAGAACGTCTACATCCAGAACCCCTCGGGAGGCACCTACACCCTCACCGTGCGCGGTTTCCAGGTGAGCCAGGACCAGGAGCCGGGGAAGGCCGGCGTGAACCAGGACTTCTCCCTGGTCTGGTCGGGGGACCTGGGGCCGTGCGCCGCCACCTGCAGCAACGGCGTGGTGGAGTGCTCCGAGGTCTGCGACGGCGCCGACCTGGCCGGCGAGACCTGCCAGAGCCAGGGATTCGATGACGGCACCCTGGCCTGCAACGGCACCTGCGACGGGTTCGACACCAGCGCCTGCTTCAACTACGTCTGCGGCGACGGGGTGAAGAACGGCAGCGAGGAGTGCGACGGCGCCGACCTGGGCGGGGCGGCCTGCTCCGACCAGGGCTGCACCGGCGGCAGCGTCTCCTGCAACGTCGACTGCACCCTGAATTACTCGGCTTGCACCGGCTGCCCGGCGTGTAACAACGACGGGACGTGCGACGCTGGTGAGGACTGCAACTCCTGTCCCAATGACTGCATCTCGGGGACCACGCCGGGGGCGAGCTGCGGCAACGGCATCTGCGAGGTGGCCGACGGCGAGAACTGCGTCAACTGCGCCGCCGACTGCAACGGCGTCCAGAACGGCAAGCCCGCCAACCGGTTCTGCTGCGGCAACGGTGGCACCAACCCGGTGGGCTGCGCTGACTCCCGCTGCAACTCCGGCGGGTTCTCGTGCACCACCACGCCGTCCAACCCGGTGAACTACTGCTGTGGCGACAGCTTCTGCGAGGGAGCCGAGGACAGCAACAACTGCGCCGTGGACTGCGGAGACCCGCCATTCTGCGGCGACGGCACCTGCGACCCGGGCGAGACATCGTGCTCGTGCGCGTCGGACTGCGGGGCTCCGCCGGCCAGCGAGGCCGGGCTGTGCTCCGACGGCATCGACAACGATTGCGATGGCCTCACCGACGGAGCCGATCCCGATTGCCAGACGTGCCTGCCGGTGGGCTCGTCCTGCACCGCCGACAGCCAGTGCTGCTCGGTGAAGTGCCGCGGTCCGGCGGGGAACAAGACCTGCAAGTGACCGCGGTCTGATGACACCTGAAGGCCGGCGCTCCCCAGGGGGCGCCGGCCTTCGTCTTGTCCCGGGACAGGCTATGATGGGGGGCGATTCCGGAGACCCCCTCATGCGCGCCAGCCTTCCAGCCCTGGTCCTGATCCTCTTCCTGCTGCCGGCGGCCACCGCAGCCCAGGAGCAGGCGGCCGGCCAGTGGATGACGCTGCGCGCCGACGACGGGCCCCATGGCGTGCGCTCCTTCCGGGAGGGGCGAACCACCTACCTGCACCTGGGGGATCTGGCCGACGCCGTGGGCGGCTCCTGGGGCCGGGACCCCCTCAGCCGGGACCCGCTCTTCACGCTGGACGAGCATCGCATCCTGTTCTCCTCCCGTGACCGGCGCATCGCCGTGGACGGCCGCCGCCGCCGGCTCTCGGCATCGGTGGAGTTCCGGGAGGGGAGCGTGTGGGTGCCCGAGGACTTCGTGGAGGAGGTCCTCGAGCCTCTCTCGGGCCAGCGGTTGATCCTGACCCCTGGCGCGCCGGACGCGGCCGCGCCGCCGCCCCCCGTGGTGGCGCCGCCCCAGGCCGCGCCGGGGCCGGCCCCGCCGCCCTCCCGGCCCGAGCCAGCCGACGGCGTGGTGCGGACCGTGGTCCTGGATCCAGGCCACGGCGGGATCGAGGAGGGGGCGAAGGGGCCCACCGGCCTGCTGGAGAAGGACGTGGTGCTGGACGTGGCCCGCCGCCTGCGGCAGGCGCTGGAGGGGCGTGGGTTCACCGTCTACCTGACGCGCGCCGACGACACGAACCTCCCTCTGGAAGAGCGCACCGCACTGGCCAACAACCGCAAGGCCGACCTGTTCCTCTCCCTGCACGCCAATGCCAGCCCCAGTCCCAGGGCCCGCGGCGCCGAGACCTACTACCTGAGCCTGCCCCGCTCCGCCGTGGCGGATGCCGCCCGGGTCGGTGCCCACGAGGCCGGCTCCCTCATGGGCCCGCGGGAGCGTGAGGACCCCCTCAAGATGGTCCTCTGGGACATGGCCCAGGCCTCGGTCCTGGCCGAGTCCAGCAGCCTGGCGGAGATGATCCAGTCCGAGTTCAACAGCGCCCTGGACATTCCCGATCGCGGGGTGAAGCAGGCGCCGTTCCGGGTGCTGGTGGGGGCCACCATGCCGGCGGTGCTGGTGGAGATCGGCTTCATCTCCAACCCCGAGGAGGAGGCGCGCCTGCAGGATCCGGCCTTCCTGGACACCCTTGTGGGCGCCCTGACCCGCTCCCTGGAGGGGTACCGGGAGCGGGCGCGCCGGCGGAGCCTGGGGCGGGGCGAGCCGTGACGCGCACCGGGTGGACCGTCCTGGCGGTGGCCGGGGCGGTGGCGGCGGCGGCCGGTCTGCTGCAGGTGGCCACGTGCGGCCCGGGGGAGCGGTCCGCGCCCGCCGGCGCGCCGGCAGGCGGTACGGCCGTCTCCCCGGCGGCCCCGGCCCAGGTGGCCCTCCCCGAGCCGGGGTCGGCGGCCAGCCCCAACCTGCGGACGCGGGAGGTGGTGCTGTTCTTCGTCCGGCCCGACGCCAGCGCCCTGGCGCCCCAGGACGCCACCATCTTCGAGACGCGGGCGATCCTGGACCAGATGAAGCAGACGGTGGTCGCCCTGGTCCGCGGCCCGCAGAGCGGATCGGCTCTGCTGCCGGCCCTGCCCGCGGAGACGCCCCTTCGGGATCTGTTCCTGGATGGCGACGGCGTCGCCTACCTGGATCTGGGCCAGGAATTCGTGCGGGGGTTGCCCGCCGGCTCCGCCGCCGAGATCCTGGCGGTGGGCAGCCTGGCCCACACCCTCGCCCACAACTTCCCGGAGGTCCGCAGCATCCGGATCCTCCTGGACGGGGAAGAGGTCAACACCCTGGGCGGTCACCTGGACCTGACCCGGGCCCTGGAGCCGGATCCCTCGCTGATCCTGCCGGAGGAAGACTGAACATGCCACGTCCCGACGGCCGGAGGCCGGATGATCTGCGCCCGCTGCGCATCGAGCCTGACTATCTCAAGCACCCGGAGGGATCAGTGCTGGTGTGCATGGGCGACACGAAGGTGATCTGCACGGCCTCGGTGGAGGATCGGGTCCCCCCCTTCCTCAAGGATGCCGGGCAGGGGTGGGTCACCTCCGAGTACGCCATGCTGCCCCGTTCCACCGACGTGCGCACGCAGCGTGAGGCCTCCCGGGGCCGCCCCTCGGGCCGCAGTCAGGAGATCCAGCGCCTCATCGGACGCAGCCTCCGGACGGCGGTGGACCTGAAAGCCATTGGCGAGCGCACCATCTGGCTGGACTGCGACGTGATCCAGGCCGACGGGGGCACGCGCACCGCCAGCATCACCGGCGCCTGGACCGCACTGGCGCTGGCGCTGGCGCGGATGGGCGAGGACAAGAAGCTGCGCAACCCGCCTCTCCTGTTCCAGGTGGCGGCGATCTCGGTGGGAGTGGTGGCGGGCGAGCCCGTCCTGGATCTCTGTTACGACGAGGACTCGGCCGCCGACACCGACATGAACGTGGTCATGACCGACACCGGTGGCTTCATCGAGATCCAGGGGACGGCGGAGCAGTCCCCCTTCCAGCGCCCGGACCTGGACGCTCTCCTGGACCTGGCGGCGGGCGGCATCCGCCGCATCCAGGAGGCCCAGGCCGCGGTCCTGGGAGACCGGCTGCCGCCGCTGCGCGTCCCGTCCCTGGGCTGAGAGCCCCGGGGGCCTCTCCTTCAGGACCCAGGCGACTCCCCGTCGCCAGATGACCCACGCCGGGCGTGTGCGTTCTCAGGTTCTTTTTTCGGTCGCCAGGGCGATCTTCGCGTATGATGCGGGCACTGTCGACGAAGATCGGCTCACGGGGGAGGACCGATGCGAATCTCTGCCATGACCATTCTGCTCCTCGGCGGCCTGCTCCTGGCCCCACCTGCGGCCCTGGCCCAGGGCGGCGGCCCCGGCGGCAATCCCGGCAAGGGGAAGGGCAAGCCCGGAACAGGCTTCGACGAGGACAAGACGCCGCTGCAGAAGGGCCTCGAGGAAGCGGTGGGGAAGCGCAAGGGGCAGGGCAAGCCGGCCCCCAAGGTGAAGGTGAAGAAGTTCGACGAGGCCGAGTGCCCCGAGTGCGGCGACATCGTCAACCCCAACGGCAAGATGGTGGGCAAGCGGATCAAGACCGAGACCATCCTGGAATTCGACAACCCCGGGCAGCGCAAGAACGGCGCCACCCGCTGGGATCCGGTGCTGGTGGAGAAGAAGAAGATCGGGGAGATCGGGCACGGGGGCTTCAATCCCCGCAGCCAGGGCGGGCCGCCCACCGCCAACGGCGCCCGGCTGCGCCAGGCGGTGCTCTTCCCCGACAGCAGCAACAACGACGATCGGGACTGCATCGACCGGGTCACCGGCGAGCACCTTTTCGATGAGGGCTGCTTCGACGCCAACGGCGACCTCCTGCGGAACCTGAGCCTGGCACCCACCGGCAACGGATGCATCCACGATGCCACCGGCACCTTCGTGGAGGGGGACACCTGCGTGACCTCCCTGGAGGAGCTCATCGACGAGGACGGCCCCGAGATCGTGGACGATGACAATGACGGGCTCTTCGACGAGGACCCGGCGGGCAACGGCAACGAGGACAATGACTGCATGAACGCCAGCGGCGACATCTTCCGTGATGGGGACTGCTTCGCCGCCGACGGCTCGCTGCTTGACGGCCTCGTCGAGCTCATCGACGAGGACGGCAGCGATCCCATCGATCAGGACGCCGACGGCCGCTTCGACGAGGACCCGCCGGCCACGGACCTGGCCGCCGCCTGCCGGGATTTCGGCATGGGCCAGGGTCTGCCTCCGGGCCTCGGAGATCCCAGCGGCGACGGATGTGATCTCACACGGGCCCTCATCGTGAAGGTGAACCAGGAGTCCATGGCGCGGAACGGCGACAAGTTCTTCAAGGCCGATGACAGCGGCAACCTCGACCCGTCGGCCGATGGCGAGGTGGAGTTCGGCAAGGAGCGCCGCCGCATGGTGCTCACGGAGA
>JBFGDW010000009.1:0-25640 GCA_041580435.1 Candidatus Polarisedimenticolia bacterium
CCAATGAGGTCATCGTCGACGTCGGCTACAAGTCCGAGGGCATCATCGACCGGGACGAGTTCCTCGACCGGGAGGGAAAGGTGAGCGTCCAGGAGGGGGACGAGGTGGAGGTCCTCCTGGAGAAGACCGAGGACAAGGAAGGGTACCTGGTCCTGTCCAAGGAGAAGGCCGAGAAGATGAAGGTCTGGGAGCGTGTGGAGCAAGCCTTCAAGGAAGGCACGCCCCTCACCGGACGCGTGGTGGACCGGATCAAGGGCGGCCTGGCCGTGGACATCGGCATCCGCGCCTTCCTGCCCGGCAGCCTGGTGGACCTGCGGCCCGTGCGCAACCTGGACTCCTACAAGGGCCAGGAGCTGCGCATGCAGGTCATCAAGGTGAACCGCCGGCGCGGCAACATCGTGCTCTCACGCAAGGCCATCCTGGAAGAGGAGAACAAGGAGAAGAAGCAGAAGACCCTGGACACCCTCGAGGAGGGGAAGGTGGTGAAGGGGGTGGTGAAGAACATCACCGAGTACGGCGCCTTCATCGACCTGGGGGGCCTGGACGGGTTGCTCCACATCACCGACATGTCCTGGGGCCGCATCAACCACCCCTCCGAGCTGTTCTCCATCAGCGACGAGGTGGAGGTGGTGGTGCTCAAGTTCGACGCCGACCGGGAGCGGGTGTCCCTGGGCTACAAGCAGCGCACGCCCGATCCGTGGGCGGCGGTGGACGACCGCTACCCCATCGGCTCGCGGGTGCGCGGCAAGGTGGTGAGCCTCACCGATTACGGCGCCTTCGTGGAGCTGGAGGAGGGCGTGGAGGGCCTCATCCACGTGTCGGCCATGTCGTGGACCAAGCGCATCAAGCATCCCTCCAAGATCGTGGCGGTGGATGACACGGTGGAGGCCATGGTGCTGGACCTGGACAAGGAGAACCGCCGCCTCTCCCTGGGCCTGAAGCAGACCGAGCCCAACCCCTGGGCCCTCATCGACGAGAAGTACGAGGTGGGCTCCCGCATCACCGGCAAGGTGCGCAACCTGACCAACTTCGGCGCCTTCATCGAGGTGGAGGAGGGCGTGGACGGGCTGGTGCACATCTCGGACCTGTCCTGGTCCAAGCGCATCAAGCACCCCTCCGAGGTGCTCCAGAAGGGGGACGAGGTGGAGGCGGTGATCCTGAAGATCGACACCGAGAACCAGCGTCTCTCCCTGGGGATCAAGCAGCTCCAGCCCAACATCTGGGACGAGTTCTACCGCCTCCACAGCGTGGGCGAGGTCATGCGGGGCAAGGTGGTCCGCCTCACCGAGTTCGGCGCCTTCGTGGAGCTGGAGGAGGGGATCGAGGGCCTTGTCCACGTGTCCGAGTTCTCCACCGAGCGGGTCGAGAACCCGGAGACCTACTTCAACATCGGCGACGAGCTGGACGTCAAGATCATCAAGATGGATCCGACGGAGAACAAGATCGGCCTGTCGGTGAAGGCCATCGTCCAGGAAACCGCCCAGCACGATCTGGCCACCTACGCCCGGGACGGCGGCGCCGTGAGCCTGGGCGACGTGGTGGGCATCGAGCTGGATCGCCGCCGGGGAGGCCGCAAGCGGCGGCGGGACCGCTACGAACATGACGACGAAGACTAGCCGACGGGAGGGCCTCCGGACATGACTCGCGCCGAGCTGGTGGAGCACGTGACCAGGGTTTCCGAGCTATCCAAGAAGCACGCAGAGATCATCGTCAACACCGTGTTCGACTCCATCATCGAGGCGCTGCGCAGCGACGAGAAGATCGAGCTGCGCGGCTTCGGCAGCTTCCGCATCCGGAAGCGGCATTCCCGCGTGGGGCGCAATCCCAAGACCGGCGCCCGGGTGGAGGTGCCGGCCAAGAAGATCCCCTACTTCAAGCCGGGCAAGGAGCTCAAGGAGCTCATCAACGCCTCCGAGGAGGCGCCTGCGGCTTCGGCTCCCGGGCCCCTGACCGGGGCGGCCGGGAGCGAGCCGCCCCTCTGAGGACCGGGCCGGGCCGGCCGCCGGCGAGAGACCGGGAATGGAACGGATCTACACGCCCTGGCGCCTGGCCTATCTCAGCGGCGCGGGGCAGGGAGGCGAGTGCCTCTTCTGCGCCGCTCCGGCCCACGCGGACGAGGACGCCCTCATCCTGCACCGGGGCGAGGCCGCCTACGTCATCCTCAACCTCTACCCCTACAGCAGCGGCCACCTCATGGTGGTGCCCGTGCGCCACGTGGCGAGGCTGGCCCAGGCCACTCCCGCCGAGCGCGGCGAGATCATGGAGACGGCGGCACGGGCCGAGGCGATCCTCCAGGACTGTTACAAGCCCGACGGCCTGAACGTGGGGATGAACCTGGGGCGTGCGGCGGGCGCCGGCGTGGCCGGCCACCTGCACCTCCACCTGGTGCCCCGGTGGAGCGGCGACACCAACTTCGCCACGGTCATCGGCGACACGCGCATCATCCCCGAGACCCCCGACCAGACCTTCGCCCGCCTTGTCCCGCTGTTCGCCGAGGCCTTCGCCGGGGACGCGCCATGACCGCGCCGCAGCGCCGCTACTACATCAAGACCTGGGGCTGCCAGATGAACGTGCAGGACCAGCAGAAGATGGCGTCGCTCCTGGAGGGGGAAGGGTACGCCCCCGCCCCCAGCGCCAGGGAGGCCGACGTGGTGCTTCTCAACACCTGCTCGGTGCGCGAGAAGGCGGCGGAGAAGCTGTTCACCTTCCTGGGCCGGATCAAGGGGCTGAAGGCGCGCTCCGCCGGCACCCTCATCGGCGTCACCGGCTGCGTCGCCCAGCAGGAGGGGGAGGCCATCTTCCGGCGGGCGCCCCAGGTGGACCTGGTCCTGGGACCGCGGCGCATCGGCAATCTGTTGGACCTGGTGTCCGCGGCCGGCGGGGCACAGCGACGCGTGGACACGGCCCTGGACGATCTCACCGCCATCACCTGGGACGGGGGGACGGCCACCCGCCCCGGCGGAAAGGCCTTCCTCACCATCATGGAGGGGTGCAACATGGCGTGCACCTTCTGCATCGTCCCCCGCACCCGCGGGCGGGAGGTGCACCGGCCGCTGGAGGCGGTGGTGGAGGAGGGCCGGCGGAGGACCGGGGAGGGCATCCTCGAGCTGGAGCTGCTGGGCCAGACGGTGAACGCCTACCGTGACGGCCGCCGGGCGTTTCATCACCTGCTGGACGAGGTCGCACAGCTGCCCGGACTGGCCCGCCTGCGCTTCACCAGCAGCCACCCGGCCTTCTTCACCGCCAACACCGCGGCGGTCATGGCCTCCCACGCCAGCATCTGCCCCCAGCTCCACCTGCCGGTGCAGTCGGGATCGGACCGGGTGCTGGGGGCCATGCGGCGCGGCTACTCCACCGCTGACTACCTGCGCCGCCTCGAGGACCTCCGGCGCCGCATCCCCCATGTCGCCCTCTCCACCGACATCATCGTCGGGTTCCCGGGCGAGACCGAGGTGGACTTCCGCGCCACGCTGGACCTGCTCCGGCGGGTGCGCTACGCCCAGGTGTTCGCCTTCGCCTACTCGCCGCGCCCGGGCACCGCCGCGGCCGACATGGAGTCGGACGTGCCGGGCCACGTGGCCAGCCGGCGCCTGACCGAGCTGTTCGCCCTGCAGGATGCCATCTCGCGCGAGGAGAACGAGGCGCTGGTGGGGCGCACCCTGCCGGTGCTGTTCCACGGGCCGTCGCGCCGTGACCTGGAGGTGGCCGCGGGGCGGACCGCCTGCAACCGGGTGGTCAACGTCCCCGGCCTGGCGCCCGGAGCCGCCTCCGGGCACCTGCGGGACGTGCGCATCGTGGCCGCCGGCAGCCATTCTCTCACCGGAGAAGTCGTGCCGGCACAGGCCGATGGGCGCGATCCAGCCGTCCGGGAGCCGCGCGCGTCTTGACTTTCCCGGCCAGTGATCGGATATCCTGTAGGCAGCCATCCAGGCTGAGCGAGCAGGTCGGTCAACCGCCGGGGTGGTGAAGGTCTGCGTGGACCCCAGGAGGAAGGCGGCATGGAAGTCGAGATGAAGGTCAAGAGCCTCATGATGGACCCGGTCACGCAGATGCCCATCGTCATCCTGCGGGACCCGGCCGGCGACTCCCTCCTGCCCATCTGGGTGGGGCTGTTCGAGGCCAACGCCATCGCCCTGCAGCTGGAGAAGATCACCACGCCGCGGCCCATGACCCACGATCTGCTCCGGTCGGTCCTCTCCACCATGGATGCCCAGGTGGACCGCATCGTCATCACCGACCTGAAGGAGAACACCTTCTATGCGTCGGTGCACCTGCGCTGCAACGGCCGTGACCTGAGCGTGGACAGCCGTCCCTCCGATGCCATCGCCCTGGCGCTGCGCACCGATTCCCCCATCTTCGTGGACCGCGCGGTCATCGAGAAGGCCTCCTCGGGCCAGGGGGAAGGGGAGGAGGAGAGCAAGGCGGAGCGGCTGCGCACCTGGCTGGAGAAGCTGGACCCGGGCGACCTGGGCAAGTACGAGAACTGAGCCCGGCGGGTTGCGCCCAGGTTCACAAGCTGCGCCCTCTCCCGGCGCCTTGACACCCCTTTTCAGCCCCCGTTAAGATAGCGCCGGCCGCTGCGGCGGCCACCGCGTGAGCCGGCTCAGCCGCCCCCCATGCGGGTCCCCACCTTCAAGCTGCGCGCCGGGGTTCCTCGACAGCCATGATCCTGACCATCGCGAACCAGAAAGGCGGGGTGGGGAAGACCACCACCTCCATCAACCTGGCTGCCGCCATTGCCCAGAGGGGCTTCAAGACGCTGCTGGTGGACCTGGATCCCCAGGCCAACTGCACCCTGTCCTACCTGGACCTGGAGGAGATCGAGATCTCCATGTACGAGGCCCTCACCGACGATCAGGTCGCCGTGCGCAGCATCATCCGCAAGTCTCCCATCCTCTGCCTGGACATCGCGCCGGCCCGCATCAGCCTGGCCAAGTTCGAGAGCCGCATGGTGGCCGAGTTCGACGGCCATTTCCGCCTCAAGGACCGGCTGCAGCAGGTG
Source organism: Candidatus Polarisedimenticolia bacterium (assembly GCA_041580435.1). Classification (GTDB taxonomy): domain Bacteria; phylum Acidobacteriota; class Polarisedimenticolia; order SMYD01; family SMYD01; genus JBFGDW01. The sequence goes on from JBFGDW010000009.1 coordinate 5,003, forward strand.
AGCGCCGATTACGACTACGTCATCATCGACACCCCGCCCACCCTCGGGCTGCTCACCGTCAACGCCCTGGTGGCCTCCACCCACCTGGTCATCCCCATCCAGTCGTCCTACTACGCCCTGGAGGGGACCGACGATCTCCTGGAGACGGTGGACAAGATCCGCCAGCGCCCCAACCCGGAGCTGCAGCTGCTGGGGGTGGTCATCACCCTCCATGACCGCCGTACCGTCCTGGGCCGGGACATCAAGAACCGCATCAAGGAGGTGTTCAAGGAGAAGGTGTTCCAGACTGCCATCTCCAAGAACGTGCGCCTGGAGGAGAGCCCGGCGTACAAGCAGTCCATCTTCACGTTCGCACCCAACTCCACCGGCGCCATGGAGTACTACAAGCTGTCCGAGGAGGTGATCAGCCGTGCCTAAGCCACGCGGACTCCCGCAGACCAAGCGCATGCGCCACGACGCCCACTTCGTGGAGCGCCTCGCCGCGCGCCCCTCAGGCGCCGTCGGACAGCAGATCCCGCTGGACCAGATCGACCCGAGCCCCAACCAGCCCCGGCGCCACTTCGAGGGGATCGACGAGCTGGTGGCGTCCATCAAGGAGAAGGGTGTGCTGGAGCCGATCCTCGTGCGCCAGCTGGGAGACCGCTACCAGATCATCGCCGGCGAGCGGCGGTACCGGGCCGCCCGGGAAGCCGGGCTGACCCGCGTGCCCTGCATCGAGCTGGACGTGGATGACCGCGGCTGCCTGGAGATCAGCCTGGTGGAGAACATCCAGCGTCGCGACCTCACTCCCTTCGAGGAGGCCGACGCGCTGCGCCAGCTCAAGGAGCGCTTCGGCTTCACCCACGACGAGATCGCCCGCAAGCTCGGCCGCTCCCGCACCACCATCACCGAGACCCTCTCCCTGGCCACCATCCCCGAGTCGATCCGGGCGCTGTGCCGGTCGGCCGGCATCGCGGCCCGCTCCACGCTGCTGCAGCTGTCGCGCCTCAGCGATGAGGCGGAGATGCGCCGCATGATCGACGCCATCCAGGAGGAGGACCTCACCCGCGACGATGTGCGGCGCCGGGCCAGGGGAGAGGAGTCCGGGGCAGGGGAGGAGCAAGACTCACCTGCCGGTGCGCCGTCGCGCACCCGGGGATTCGTGTTCCGCTTCCGCGCCCCGGACCGGCCGTACTCCTTCACACTCCGATTCCCCGAGCGGGAGGAAGTCCCGCGCCGCGATCTCATCCGCGCGCTGGAAGACATCATCGCCGAGCTGCGCACGCAGAGCTGACAGTCCCTCGCGCCCCGGATGTCGGCGTGCCGACATCTCAAGCAGGGCTTGAGGTTCGGAGATCTCCGAGCATCCTCAGTGACACCAGAAGAGAGACTCCACCCTCGACGCGTCCGGCCCCGGAGCGGAGGTCGCATCGGTTCCGAGCGGTCACATCGCGGATAAAGGCCACCGGGCCTGGCCGCTCGGGCAACGCTCATCCGGCGCAGGCACCACTCATGCGCGGGGACCGGGTCTGGCGATCATCCATGGCGCCGGGAGCCACGATGTCGCCGGCTCGAATCGCCTGGCGCCGCGCACCGTCGCTGACCAGGTCTTCGCGCCTCGATCAGTGCGGAGGCCAGGGCCGCTGGCCGCGAGGTCGCCCCTCGGGGCCTTCGTGTGGAGATTCGCGCCTTGCCGGGCGGCCTGGGGCGGGATCCCCGCGCTCCGGACCGCGGCCAACCGGCTGCTGGCCCGGGGAGCCGGGTCAGGCGCTGCCGGGGCGATGGGAGCCTGGCCATCGTCGGGATCTTCTGGGCTTCGCTATCCCGGCCTTCTTGCTTAAGTTGACATAATATACGTTATCGGACGTTGTAATTCGCCCAAAGGGGCCTCCCCCCGGGACCGTCCATCCCCCTTCTCCGCTATCATCCTGCGGCCATGCTGAAGCGCCTGGATCGCTACATCTTGCGGGAGATCCTCCCGCCCACGCTCCTGAGCCTGACCCTCTACGTCTTCCTGCTGTTCATGAATGTCCTGTTCGACGTGGCCCGGGAGGCGATCCAGAACCAGATCGCCCTGGGTGTGGTCCTGAGGCTTCTCTACTACCAGCTCCCCAACCTGCTGGTGGTGAGCCTGCCCATGTCCATCCTCCTGGGCACCCTCATCGGCGTGGGCCGGCTGTCAGCCGACTCCGAGCTCATCGCCCTGCAGGCGGCAGGCATCTCCGTCCGCCGCCTGGTCCGCGCCGCCTCGCTCCTTGGCCTGGGCGGGGCCCTGGTCTGCTTCTACTTCATCGCCTTCGTGGCCCCCGAGGGGGCCTACGCCCACCACCTGGTCAAGCGCGAGGTGTACCTCTCCCGCTACGTCAATTCCGAGCGGATCGTCCCCCGGGTGTTCCACGAGAGCATCCCGGGCCTGCTCCTGTACTACGACAGCCGCGAGCCGGGGACCGGCGCCTTCCGGCGGGTGTTGCTCTACGAGACCGAGCAGGGCGGCCTGGTAGAGCGGATCACCCACGCCCGGCGGGGAGAGCTCAGCTTCGACCCGGCCACCGGCCGCGTCAACCTCTACCTCCAGGACGGTGCGACCCACGCCCGGCGCTTCGACACCGACCCCCAGGCCGGCTACTCGGTCATGTCATTCGGGAGCTACCAGGAGAGCCGGGAGGCCCCGGCCTACATCCAGGCCTTCTCCGGCAACCTCGCCCGCAACCACAGGGAGATGACCCTCGCCCAGCTGGCCGGAGAGATCCGCTCGGCGCGGGGAGAGTCCAACCCGGTGGTGCGGGACCTGCGGCTGGGTCTGGCCAGGACCGCCTGGCACGAGCGCTTCGCCCTGCCGGCCGCCGCCCTCATCTTCGCCCTGCTGGGGCTTCCCCTGGGGGTGGTCAACAGGCGCGGCGGCAAGGCATCGGGCTTCGCGCTGAGCCTGGCCATCGTCCTGGTCTACTGGGTCGGGTACTCCATCCTCCGGGATCTGGCCGAGAGCGGGCGGATGGAGGTGATCGTCGCCCTCTGGCTGCCCAACGCCGTCTTCGGCGTCCTGGCGGGCCTGCTCCTGCTGGCGCGCTCGGGAAGACCGCGGCGCGGCCGCTCTGGATCCCCCCTGATCGCAGTGGCCGGGAGGCTCCGCTCCCTCCTCCAGGCCCAGCGCCAGCGCCGCCGCCAGCGGCGGCGTGCGGCCACCACCGAGGGGTCCGCGCCGGTGCCCCCCGCGGCGCGGTTCCCCCTTCTCATCGACCGGTACGTGGCCGGTCACTTCCTGAAGGTGTTCGTCTTCGTCCTGCTCTCGGTCTACCTGGTCTACCTGCTGGTGGAGTTCCGGTCCCTCATCCAGGACATGGTGGATCATGACGCACCGGTGGGGGTCATGCTCCAGTACCTTCTCTTCCTGGTCCCCCGGATGACCACCACCATCCTCCCGGTGGCCTGCCTGGTGGCCACCCTGGTGGGGCTGGGACTCATGGCGCGCTCCCACGAGGACACCGCGGTCAAGGCCGCCGGCGTCAGCGTCTACCGGCTCATGCTCCCGGTCCTGGTCCTCACCTTCGGCGTCAGCGGGGCCGCCTACTTCCTCCAGGACGAGGTTCTGCCCACCTCCAACCGTGTGGCCGAGGCGCTCCGCGACCGGATCGCCGGGCGACCCCCCCGCACCCGCAATCCCCGCCACCGCTGGGTCATGGCCCAGGATCACCGCCTGTATCACTACCAGAGTGCCGACCCGGACCGGGGGCTGTTCCAGGGCCTGAGCATCTACGAGCTGGACCCGGCCACCTTCGTCATCCGCTCACGGATCTACGCCGGGCGCGCGTTCTACAACGGCAGCGCCTGGCTCTTCCGGGATGGCTGGCAGCGCGATTTCGGTCCCGAGGGCGCCCGGATGTCCACCTTCCGCCAGGAGACCGTGGACCTGGACGTCTCCCCCGCCCTGTTCCAGAGCGACGAGACCGTGCTCCTGTGGGGGGTTCAGCGGGAACCGGACCAGATGTCCTACCGGGATCAGCGGGCCTACATCCGTGAGCTCCGGCGCAAGGGGTACGACACCACCAGCCTGCAGGTGGCGCTGGCCCAGAAGGTGGCCTTTCCGCTCATCCCGGTGTTCATGGTCCTGCTGGGATTCCCCTTCTCCTTCCGTGTGGGGAGCCGGGGGAGCCTGTTCGGCATCGGCCTGGCCATCGCCCTGACGGTGGTCTACTGGGCGGCCCTGGCCGTCTGCAACGCCCTGGGAACCGCCTCGGTCCTCTCCCCCGCCCTGGCGGCGTGGGCCCCCAACATCTTCTTCGGGACCCTGGGGATCTACTTCAGCCTGCATCTGCGGACCTGAGTCCGCAGGCTCATCCCCCCAGCCCGGCCAGACGCTCGCGCACGGCGGGCTGGTCCGGCTGGGTCTCCAGGGAGCGCCGGTACTCGGCCCGGCCGCGCTCCGTTTCCCCCGCCGCCAGCCAGGCCTCCGCCAGCTGGTTGCGCAGCGTGTAGAGCCCGGGGTTGATCTCCAGCGCCCGGGAGAGCATGGCCGCCGCCCGGGCCGGCTCGTCGGAGCGCATGTAGAGATCCCCCAGGGCGGCAAAGGCCGACAGGTAGTCGGGGCTGATGGCCACGGCTCGCAGCAGCGCCTGCTCCGCCCCCTGGCGTTCCCCGCGCCGGGCCAGGGCCAGGCCCAGGTTGTGAAAGCCGTCGGCATAGTCCGGGTCCAGCTCCACCGCCTTGCGGTAGGCCACCAGCTCCGCCTCGGGGTCCCCCAGGCGGCCTTGCACCGCGCCCAGGTTGTTGTAGGCGGACGGGTAGTCAGGGTCGGCGGCGATGGCCAGCTGGAAGGCCCGGTGCGCCTCCTCCAGGCGGCCGGTGGCGAAGTAGAGGCTTCCCAGGTTGTTGTGGACCACCGCGTGCTCGGGATCCCGCTCCAGGGCCCGGCGGTAGAGGTCCATGGCCTCCTCCAGCCGGCCCGTGTCCTGGTAGACGAGCGCCATGTTGTTGTAGGTGCCGATGAAATCCGGGTCGGCGTCCAGACCCTGCAGGTAGGCCTCCTCGGCCTGCGCGAAGCGGCGGGAGGCGCCCGCAGTGTCGCCGGCCGCCTGGGCCTGGAGGGCCTGGTGGCGGCGCACGTTGCCGATGTTGTTGAACGCCTCGGCCGAGTCGGGATCGATGGCGGCGGCGCGCCGGTAGAACTCCAGGGCCCGGTCCGCCTGCCCGCGGCGCTCGGCCAGCAGACCGAGGCTCACCAGCGCCCCCGTGCTGCTGGGCTCCAGCTCCAGCGCCCGCCTGAACGCCGCCTCGGCCCGGTCCAGCTGCTTGCGGTCCATGTGGATGTTCCCCAGGAGGTTCTCCACCACCGATGAGGTGGGATCGTCACGGCGCAGCGCCTCCAGCACCTCCAGCGCCTCGTCATCCCGCTTGAGGAGCCGCAGCGCACGCGCCTTGTTGAGGCGCAGGGCCCGCGCCTCCGGGGCCAGCCGCAGCCCCCGCTCCAGCTCCGCCAGCCCCTCCTCGGGCCGCCCCTCCGCCAGCAGGATGGAGCCCCGGTTGTTGTAGGCGGTGACCTCGTCCTGGCCCAGGCGGTCCACGTCCCCCGGCCCCACGTACCCCAGGGACTGGAGGCGCCGGATGATGGCGGGGTCCTCGGCGGAGGGAACGGGCGCTCCTGGCGCGGCGCCGCGCACCGCGCCCGCGGCCTCCTCCAGGAGCACCGGCGGGTGGGCCGAGAGGAACTCCGGCGACAGGGCCTCGGTGAGGACCCGGCCCTGCATGTGGGCCGGCACCGGCAGCCCCAGGAGCGCCAGCACGGTGGGGGCCACGTCCAGGACCGACGCCTCCGCCACCTGCGTGCCCGGGCGGGCGCCCCGCCCGGCCACCACCAGCACGCCATACTTCCGGTGCCAGTCGGCGGCCTGGCCGGCGCCGATGCGCGCGTCCCCGGCCGGCCGGTTGTCGCCGGTGCGGAAGCCGTGGTCGCTCACCAGCACCACGCTGGTCTCGGGCCCGGTGGTCTCCAGGAGCCGGCCCAGCCGCTGGTCCAGATCCCGGTACACCGCGTCCACCACGGTATGCCAGCGATCGTAGCGCCCGGCATCGATCTCGGGTCGGCGCGGCGGGTGGAACGGCATGAAGAGATGGGCCGCCGTGTCGCTGGCCTCGAAGTAGACGCAGCGCAGCACCGGCCCGCCGCGGCCGGCCAGGCGCAGGGCGATCTCCGAGTAGGTGTGGGTGGCCGCCAGGACCACCTTGAACTCCTCCAGCAGCTCTTGGTCTTCATCGGGGAGGGTGGAGAGGTCCTCGGGGAGCCGCGCGAAGGGACGCACGTCCCCCACCCCGATCTCCTCCGGGCGGACCATGAGCGGCTCGATCTCCTCCCAGAGGTCCGGAGGCCAGGTCTTCCCCTCGGGGCCCGGCAGGAGGCTCTCCCCCATGCCAAAGAGCTGGTAGGCGATCCGGTCCGAGACCACGTAGCCGGCCACCTCCTCGGCCGGCCAGGTGGCCCACCAGGCCACCACCCCCACCGGCAGGTCCCGCTGGCTCAGCAGGGTCCAGAGGGCCGGCACGCGGCGCAGGTTGCTGGTCACCGGCACCCGGGCGCCGCTGTCCCGGTCCACGGCCAGGAAGTCCACGATGCCGTGGCGGTCCGGCCCCACGCCGGTGGCCACCGAGGTCCAGACCACGGGTGAAAGGACAGGGGTGACCGTCCGCAGCCGGCCCCTGGCCCCACGCTCCAGCAGGGAAGCCAGGTGGGGCAGATCGCCCCGCTCCAGGAGCGGGTCGATGACGTTCCAGTCGGCGCCGTCCCAGCCCACGAGCAGGACCCGCGCTCCGGGGATCGGCCCGGCGGCACTGCGCCGGGCGTGCTCCGCCACCACCTCCGGCGGGCCCACCGACTCGAGCCAGATCCCCTCCAGGGTCACTCCCGCCGCCGCCATCCGCGGCGCCAGCTCGCCGGCCAGGGCGCGATCCCCCTCCTGCCCGGGGCTCACCGCCACTCCCCGGGCCAGAAGCTGCCGCAGGGCATCGCGCACGGCCGGCTCCAGCAGCGCCCCGGGGACATCGCTGCCGGCCTGGCGGGCCAGGCGCGACAGCCCCGACTCGTCCACCCGCCAGCGCAGCCGTCCCGAGGCCGCCAACCTGGCTCCCTCGCGGCTCTGGAGGGCGTCCCCTGCCACCCCCACCACAAAGGGGTGGAGGGCCGCCTCCCTGGGATAGGTGCGAACCGTGAGGACCAGGGGCGGGGTGAAGTGCCACCCCGGCGCCAGCGGGCGTGCCTGCACCCGCAGCCAGACCGAGTCGCGCACGGCGTACACGTCAGCCGGGACGCGGTGCCAGCCCAGGGCCGCCCACAGGGCGGCCGCGGCCAGCAGCAATCCCACGAGGATGCGGCGGGTGGTCATGGCAGGGCGATCATGATGGTCCGCACCGGGCCATCATGGCGCTCCCCGGGCCGAACCACAAGGTGGAGATCCCGGCGCCAGACGCTCTCGCCGTGCGCCCGCCGGCCTAGGTCCCCTCGGACCACGTGTTGAGGTAGCGCTCCTGCTCCGGGGTGAGGGCGTCGATGCCCACGCCCACCGCCTCCAGCTTGAGCCGGGCGATCTCCCGGTCCACCTCCAGGGGCACGTCGTAGACCTTCTTCTCCAGCTTGGAGGCGTGGCGCACCATGTGCTCCGAGGCCAGGGCCTGGTTGGCAAACGACATGTCCATGACCACCGCCGGATGCCCCTCTGCAGCCGCCAGGTTCACCAGCCGCCCCTCCCCCACCACGCAGACGCGCCGGCCGTCCTTGAACGTGTACTCGTCCACCAGGTCCCGGACCGAGCGCTTGTTGGTGGAGAGCTCCTCCAGGGCCGGCAGCTCCAGCTCCACGTTGAAGTGGCCCGAGTTGGCCACAACGGCCCCGTCCTTCATGGTGGCGAAGTGCTCCCGGCGCAGGACGTGCTTGTTTCCGGTCACGGTGATGAAGACATCGCCCAGGGGGGCAGCCTCCGCCACCGGCATGACCCGGAAGCCGTCCATGAGGGCCTCCAGCGCCTTGATGGGGTCCACCTCGCACACGATGACGTTGGACCCCATGCCCCGGCCGCGCATGGCCACGCCCTTGCCGCACCAGCCGTAGCCCACCACCACCATGTTGAGCCCGGCCAGAAGCAGGTTGGTGGCCCGGATGATGCCGTCCAGCGTGGACTGCCCCGTGCCGTAGCGATTGTCGAAGAGGTGCTTGGTCAGGGCGCTGTTCACCGCCGTGATGGGGTAGCGCAGCACGCCGTCCCGCTCCATGGCCTTGAGCCGGATGACGCCGGTGGTGGTCTCCTCGGTGCCGCCGATGATGTGCTCCATCAGGTCGGTGCGCTTGGTGTGAATGATGCCCACCGTGTCGGCGCCGTCGTCCATGGTGAGGGTCGGCTTGAGGTCCAGGGCCTGGTTGATGTGCTTGTAGTAGGTCTCGTTGTCCTCGCCCTTGATGGCGTACACCGAGATGCCGAAATCCTGGACCAGGGAGGCCGCCACGTCATCCTGGGTGGAGAGGGGGTTGGAGGCGCACAGGCTCACCTGGGCCCCACCCTCGCGCAGCGTTCGCGCCAGGTTCGCGGTCTCGGTGGTCACATGGAGGCAGGCGGCCACCCGCTGTCCCTGCAGCGGCTTCTCCCTGGCGAACCGCTCCCGGATGGACCGCAGGACAGGCATGTTCCTGTCCGCCCACTCGATGCGCAGGCGGCCGCGCCCGGCCAGCCCCAGATCCTTCACGTCGTGCCCCATGAGTCTGTCTCTCCTCAGTGTCTCGCGCGGGTGATCCCGGTGTCAGCGAACGGCCCGGGCCAGATCGGCCGCGCGGTCCGTCCGCTCCCAGGTGAACTCGGGCTCGGTGCGCCCGAAGTGGCCGAAGGCCGCCGTCTTGCGGAAGATGGGGCGGCGCAGGTCCAGCTGCTTGATGATGCCGTCGGGGGTCAGGTTGAAGACCTCGCGCACGGCCTTCTCGATGGCGCCCTCGTCGGCCTTCCCGGTGCCGAAGGTATCGGCCATGACCGACACCGGCTCGGCGACGCCGATGGCGTAGGCCAGCTGCACCTCCACCCGGCTGGCCAGCTTGGCCGCCACGACGTTCTTGGCGATGTAGCGCGCCATGTAGGAGGCGGACCGGTCCACCTTGGTGGGGTCCTTCCCGGAGAACGCGCCACCCCCGTGACGGGCCATGCCGCCGTAGGTGTCCACGATGATCTTGCGGCCGGTGAGGCCGCAGTCCCCCTGGGGACCGCCGGTGACGAAGCGCCCGGTGGGGTTGACGTAGACGCGGGTCTTGTCGTCCATCATCCCCTGGGGAATGACCGGCCGGATGATCTCTGCCAGCACCTCCTCGTGGATCTGCTCCCGGCTCACCTGGGGCCCGTGCTGGGTGGAGACCACCACCGTGTCCACCCGCACCGGCCGCGTCCCCTCGTACTCCACGCTCACCTGGGACTTTCCGTCGGGCCGCAGGTAGGTGAGCTTCTTGCTCCGCCGGGCCTGGGACAGGGCGCGCACCAGCTGGTGGGAGAGCTGGATGGGCATGGGCATGAGCTCCTCGGTCTCGTCGCAGGCGTAGCCGAACATGAGGCCCTGGTCCCCCGCGCCACCGGTGTTGACCCCCATGGCGATGTCCGGGGACTGCTCATCCAGGCAGACCATCACGGCGCAGGTCTCGCTGTCGAACCCGTACTTGGCCCGGGTATACCCCACGTCCTCCACCGTCTTGCGCACCGTCTTGGGGATGTCCACGTAGGTCTTGGTGGTGATCTCGCCCGAGACCACCACCAGGCCGGTGGTCACCATGGTCTCGCAGGCCACGCGGCTGGTGGCGTCGCCGGCCAGCACGGCATCCAGGATGGCGTCGGAGATCTGGTCGGCGATCTTGTCCGGATGTCCCTCGGTCACGGACTCGGACGTGAACAGGTAGCGGCCGTGTGTGCGCATGCCGGTGCTCTCCAGGAAGGTTCGGAAGGCTGCTTGATGCGGCGTCCCAAGGGGGATGAAGACCGCAATCCTACCACCTGGACGGTCGCCGTGTCAACGCCGGAAAGCCCGTGCCCGCGCGGGTTTGCGCCCGGTCAGCCCCGTACCCGCAGCTTCACCACCCCCGGCCCGAGGAGGGACTCCACGGCCCGGGTCAGGTCCGGGCCCGGCTGCACGCACAGGTCGGGGACCGGGTGCATCTCGGCCCGGAACGAGGCCGGGCGGGTGAGGACAAAGACCACGGGCACGCTGCCGCCGTGGCTGCCCAGGGTCTCCCGGAGGCTGGCGAGCTGGTCCTCGTCCAGGCCCGTGGCGTCCAGGCTGATGGCCACGGCCCGGGCGCGCCGTCCCCGGACCTCGCCCAGGGGGACGATCTCCTCCGCCAGCATCCGGCCCCTGTCGTCGCTCCCCTGGCTGTCCACCCGTCCGGTCACCAGGACGGCCGCGTCCTCCTCCAGCACCTCCCGGCTCCGGGCCAAAAGCTCGGGGAAGACGATCACCTCGCACGCCCCCTCCAGGTCGTCCAGGGTGACCACGGCCATCCAGTCCCCCTTCCGGGTCTTGCGCTTCCGGATGGCGGCGATCATCCCGGCCACGGCGGCGGTCTCCCCCGCCCGGGCCTGCCGCAGCGATGCCGAGGTGTGAGTGCCGAAATCGCTCACCTCCCGGCTGAAGTCCTTGAGGGGATGACCGCTGAGGTAGAAGCCCAGCGACTCCTTCTCGTAGGCCAGGGTCTCGTGATCGCTCCAGGGCTCCACCTCCGGAAGGGTCTCCTCGGGGGCGGGCTCCGGTCCCTGGGACGGTCCACCGAACAGGGACCCCTGGCCCGACTCCTGGTCCTGCCGTGCCTTCTGCCCGGCCTCGAGCGCACCGTCCAGGGCCGCCATGAGCCGCGCCCGCACCGGGAACACCCCATCCAGCGAGCCGCTGCGGATGAGTGCCTCGAAAACCCGCTTGTTGACCAGCCGCAGGTCCACCTCCCGGGCCAGGGCGTGCAGGGACGTCACGCTCCCCAGCTTCCGGCGTGCCGCCAGGACGCTCTCGATGGCCGCCTCGCCGGCGTTCTTCACCGCCGACAGGCCGAACCGGATGGCGCTTCCCTCGGCGGTGAAGTCGGCCTCCGATGCGTTCACGTCCGGCGGCAGGATCTCGATGCCCATCTCCCTGCACTCGCCCAGATAGGCCACAAGCTTGTCGGTGTTGTTGCGCTCCATGGTGAGCAGGCTGGCCATGAAGTCCACCGGATGGTGGGCCTTGAGGTACGCGGTCTGGTAGGCGATGAGGGCATACGCCGCCGAATGGGACTTGTTGAAGCCGTACCCGGCGAAGTACTGCATCTGCTCGAAGATGCGCTCCGCCATCCGGGGCGCGATGCCCCGCTGGCCGGCCCCCTCCAGGAACCGCTTCTTCTGGGCCGCCAGGAGATCCACGTTCTTCTTGCCCATGGCCCGGCGCAGCAGGTCGGCGTCCCCCAGGCTGAAGCCGCCCAGCTCCGAGGCGATCTTCATCACCTGCTCCTGGTAGACGATGACGCCGTAGGTCTCGGCCAGGATCTCCTCCAGCTGGGGCACCAGGTATTCCACCGCCACCTTCCCGTGCCGCCGCTTGATGAAGTCGTCCACCAGCCCGCCCTTGAGGGGCCCGGGGCGGTACAGGGCATTGAGGGCCACCAGGTCCTCGAACCGCTCGGGGCGCAGCTTGCGCAGGATGTCCTTCATGCCGTCCGACTCGAACTGGAACACGCCGGAGGTGCCACCGCGGGCGAACAGCTGGTAGGTCGGCCCGTCCTCCAGGCCGATGGCGGCGAAGTCCGGCCGCGGCCCCCCGGCGCGACGGGCCACCCGCCCCAGGATGTCGTCGATGAGGGTGAGGGTCTTCAGCCCCAGGAAGTCCATCTTGAGCAGCCCGATGGACTCGATGTCCCCCATGCTGAACTGGGTGGTCCGTTCCCCCTCCTTCACCTGGTAGAGGGGGGCGAACTCGGTGATGGGGGCCGGGGCGATGACCACACCGGCGGCGTGGGTGGAAGCGTGGCGCGGCAGGCCTTCCAGGCGGCGCGCCACGTCCAGGAGCCGCCGGATCTCCGGGTCGCCGTCGTAGGCCTCCTTGAGCTCGGGGACCGACTCCAGGGCGCCGGCCACGGAGGCGTCCAGCGCCGTGGGAACCAGCTTGGCGATGCGGTCCACCCGGGCGTAGGGGATGTTGAGTCCGCGGCCGGCGTCCCGGATGACCGCCCGGGCCGCCATGGTGCCGAAGGTGATGATCTGGGCCACGTTGTCCCGGCCGTACTTCTCCGTCACGTATTCGATGACCTCGCCGCGCCCCTTCATGCAGAAGTCGATGTCGATGTCCGGCATGGTCACCCGCTCGGGATTGAGGAAGCGCTCGAACAGGAGGTCGTACTCCAGGGGATCGATGTCGGTGATGCCCAGGCAGTAGGCCACCAGGGAGCCGGCGGCGGAGCCGCGTCCCGGTCCCACCGGGATCTGACGCTCCCGGGCGTGGCGGATGAGATCCCACACGATGAGGAAATAGCCCGGGAAGCCCATTTCCTCGATCATGTCCATCTCCCGCTCCAGCCGCTCCTGGTAGCGGGAGAGGGGATGGCGCAGATCCCCGGCCGCCTCCCGCCGCTTCCACCCCTCCAGCCGCCGCTGGAACCCCTCCTGCACCCGGGAGCGGAAGTAGGCGGCGGGCGTGACCCCGTCCGGCACCTGGAAGTGGGGCAGCTGGTAGCCCCCGTCGGGGAGCTCCAGCTGGCAGCGCTCCGCCACCTGCAGGGTGTTCTCCAGGGCCTCGGGCACGCTGGCGAAGCGCTCCCACATCTCCTCGCTGCTCTTGAAGTAGTGCTGGTCCGTGAAGCGCAGGGAGCGGGGCTCCTCGATGGTCTTGCCGGTCTGGATGCAGATGAGCACGTCGTGGGCGAAGTGGTCCTCGGCCCGGAGGTAGTGGCAGTCGTTGGTGGCCAGCAGCGGGATCCCGGCGCGCCGGCCCAGGTCCAGGAGGTCGGGCAGGATGGCGTGCTCCTCGGGTATGCCCTGGTCCTGCAGCTCCAGGTAGAAGTTGTCGGGGCCCAGGATCTCGGCGTACTCCCGCGCCGTGCGCTCCGCCTCGTCCCGGCGCCCGGCCAGCAGCAGCTGCGGGATCTCGCCGCCCAGACAGCCGGAGGTGCCGATGAGCCCCTCGGCATGCTCTGCCAGCAGCTCCCGGTCGATGCGCGGGCGGTAGTAGAACCCCTCGGTGTACCCCCTGGACACCAGCTTGAGGAGGTTCCGGTACCCGGCGTGGTCCCGGGCCAGCAAGATCATGTGGTGGTAGGGCTTGCGCGCCCGCTCCCCGGCCCCCTCGCCGCGGCTGCGCCGGTCCCCCACCGCCATGTAGGCCTCCACGCCGATGATGGGCTTCACCCCCGCCTTCCGGGCCGCCCGGTAAAACTTCAGGGCCCCGAAGAGGTTGCCGTGGTCGGTGATGGCCACCGCCGGCTGCCCCTGTTCCCGGGCCAGGGACACCAGCTCGTCCAGGCGGCAGGACCCATCCAGGAGCGAGTACTCCGAGTGGTTGTGGAGATGGACGAAGGAGCGGGCCATGGCGGCCTAGTGGACCTTCCGGTCCCCTGGGGAGGGGGCCTCGGTGAGGGCCCCGAACCGGGCCTCGTAGCGCGCCAGGTTCTCCGAGAGGGCCCGGACCACCCGCTTGAGGTGCCCCGGGCTCAGGACAACCCGGGCGGTGACGATGCCTGCCCGTGGTTGAAAGACGGTGATGAAGTCCAGGACGAACTCCTCCCGGGTGTGGGAGACCACCATGTTGTTGGCGTAGACGCCGCCGGCCAGGTCCTCGGGCAGCTTGATCTCCACCCGTGGTCCCTCGGGCGACTCGCCCGGTGACTGGGGGTCGCGATCTTGGCTCATGGTTTCACCTCGCTGACGCCGTCCTGGGCGTCACTCCCACTCGATGGTGCCCGGTGGCTTGCTGGTGATGTCGTACACCACGCGGTTGATCCCCGGGACGGTGTTGACGATGTCGTTGGCCACGGCGGCCAGGAGGTCGCCCGGCAGCCGTGCCCAGTCGGCGGTCATGTAGTCCTGGGTGGTCACGGCCCGCAGGGCCACAACCTGCTCGTAGGACCGGGCATCTCCCATGACCCCCACGGAGCGCACGGGAAGCAGGACCACGAACGCCTGGGCCACCTCATCATACAGCCCGGCCCGGCGCAGCGCGCCCAGGAAGCAGGCATCGGCCCGGCGCAGCAGGTCCAGCCCCTCCCGGGTCACCTCGCCCAGGACGCGCACCGCCAGGCCCGGCCCCGGGAACGGGTGGCGCCCCACGAACTCCTCCGCCAGCCCCAGCGCCCGGCCCAGGGCGCGCACCTCGTCCTTGAACAGCTCCCGCAGCGGCTCCACCAGCTCCAGCTGCATCCGCGCCGGCAGCCCCCCCACGTTGTGATGGGTCTTGATCACAGCCGACGGCCCCCCCGCGCCGGCGGACTCGATGACATCGGGGTAGAGGGTCCCCTGGGCCAGGTGGGTGATCTCACCGTCCGCCTGGAGGCGGCGCGCCTGCTCCTCGAACACACGGATGAAGGTCTCCCCCACCGCCTTCCGCTTGTCCTCCGGATCGGTGACCCCGGCCAGCCGCTCCAGAAAGAGGTCGCCAGCGTCCACCTTGCGCACCTGCAGGCCGTAGCGTCCCGTGAACGCGGCCATCACCTCGTCGGCCTCCCCCTGGCGGAGCAGGCCGTTGTCCACGAACAGGGGCACCAGCCGGTCCCCCACCGCCCGGTGGATGAGCAGGGCGGCCACCGACGAGTCCACCCCGCCGGAAAGGCCGCAGAGAACCCGCCCGCCTCCCACCTGGCGCCGCACGCGGCCCACCGCCTCCTCCAGGAACGAGGCCATGGTCCAGTCGCCGCGCGCCCCGCAGATGTCGAACAGGAAGGTGCGCAGCAGGGCGCTGCCGTTGGGGGTGTGGTGCACCTCGGGGTGGAACTGGATGCCGTAGAGGCGCCGCCTGCCGTCCTCGATGACCGCGCGCTCCACGCTCCCGGTGGAGCCCGTGACCTGGAACCCCTCGGGCTCCCGGGTCAGCCGGTCCCCGTGGCTCATCCAGACCGGCTCCTCATCCCCGAGCCTGGCCAGCAGGCCCGAGCGCCCGCCCACCTTCAGCCGCGCCGGACCGTACTCCCGCTGGCCTCCTCCCTCCACCTCCCCTCCCAGCTGCCGGGCCATGAGCTGCATGCCGTAGCAGATCCCCAGCACCGGCACCCCCAGGTGGAACAGGCCGGGATCGGCCTGGGGCGCGCCGTGCCGGTAGACCGAATCGGGCCCCCCCGACAGGATCACCCCGGTGGGCCGCAGCTGTGCCACCTGCGCCGCCGGCGTGGCCGAGGGGGCAATGGTGCAGAAGACCTGCAGCTCCCGGACCCGGCGCGCGATGAGCTGGGTGTACTGGGACCCGAAGTCGAGGATGAGGATGCTGTCACGGCGGCCGGGCATGGGCGGCAGTCTATGCCCCGCCGACGGCCGCCTCAAGCCGGCTGCACAGCCCGTCCCGCCCCGCCGGTCAGCTCCAGGACCAGCTGGGATAGCGCCGCCGGTGGCGGCTCACCCCCCTCTCCCTTCAGGCGCGAATCCACCTCCAGCAGGCGGGGGATGGCCGCCACCAGCTCCGGCTCCCCGTGGCGCGCCAGGCGATCCAGGATGGCGCGCCGGAGTCGGGGTACGGCCCGCGCCTTGGGATGCACCCCCATGGCCTCCAGGACCTGGTCCGGTCCGCCTCCCCGGCGCCGCGCGGCCAGGCCCGCCAGGAGCTGGCGCCGGCTCCGCAGGACCAGTCGCAGGATCGACTCGGGCGGCTCCCCCAGCTCCAGGATGGCTGCCAGGGCGCTCAGGGCGCGGCGGGCATCTTTCTCCTCCAGGGCCTCCACGAATTCCCACACCGTGCCGTGGGGCAGGCGGGCCAGGACCGCCGTGACATCCGCTGGCGTGATGGCCCGGCGGTCGTCGCCGAGGTAGAGCACGACCTTGTCCAGGCCATCGGCCAGGGCCGCCTGGTCGTCCCCCAGGATCTCCTGCAGCAGCTCGGCCACCCCCGGCTCGGCACGCCGGCCCCGCCGGCGGATCTCGCCCGTTATCCAGCGGGGGATCTCGTACGCGCGGAGGGCCGGGCAGTCCACCCGGACCGCCTCCGCCAGCAGCCCGCGGGCGCCACGGGAGCGGGCCGGCAGCTCCCGGGCCGCCAGCGCCAGGCAGGTGCTGGGGCAGGGCTGGCCGGCGTAGTCGGCCAGGAGCGCCAGCTCCTCAGCCGCCAGCCCCTCCACGCCTCCCAGCAGGATGAGACGCCGCGTCCCCCCCATGGGGAGGGTGCGGGCGGCATCCAGGACCCGGGCCAGATCCACCTCACCGGCCTGCACCCGCAGGAACGTCCCCGGGTCCGGGGCGGCCTCCCCCAGGACCGCCGAGCGCAGCAGCGCCAGGGCCTGGTCCCGGGCCCAGGTCCCCGCCCCCACCAGCAGGTAGACCGGCGCCGGATCGCGGCCGGCCTCCAGGCTGGCCTCCAGGCCAGCCAGGTCCAGCGTCGCCATCTAGAACCCCTCCAGCAGGGATGTGACCACCGCCTCTGCGAAGTCCTCGGCCACCCGCTCCAGAGCGATGACCTCCTGATCCACGAACTCGGCCGCCTGCTCCCCCACAGGGTAGTTCTCGCGGAACACGAAGTGGTCCGAGGCCCAGAGGATCCGCCGGTCGGCGGTGGCCTGGAGCCGCGCCCGGGCGGTGATGACCACCTCGATGGTGCGGGCGCGCCCGTCGGGGTTGAACTCCACCGGCGCCGCACGGTAGGACGTCACCTCCCCCGCCAGAACGGCATCCACGCCGCTGGTGCCGGCCGCCGTCTCCCGCCGCCCCCGGATCTGGAGCTGGCGCAGGATGGCCTCGGTGATCCGCTGCTCCAGCTCCGGCCGGCCGGTCTCGTTGGCGAAGGGGGGAACGCCGATGGAGTTGATGTCCGGTGGCAGCACGCCACCGCCCCGGCCCACCAGGCTGTAGCCGCAGGCGGCCAGGGCCGGCCCCAGCAAGAGGAGCGCCCCCACCCTTGATTGCCGCCAGCTGCTCACGGGCCGATGTTAGGGGCCCCGGGCCGCGGGGATCAAGACAGGCTCGAGGCTCCCGTCCTCCGGCCCTCCAGGACCTCGGTCACGGTTCGCACCAGGTCGTCGGCCTCGATGGGCTTGGAGATGTAGGCGTCGGCGCCCAGTGAGAGGCCGCGCTTCCGGTCCTCCTCGGCACCCTCGGTGGTGATGATGACGATGGGGATGCGCCGGGTGGTGGCATTGCTGCGCACCACGCTCACCAGCTTCAGCCCGTCCATGATGGGCATGTTGATGTCGGTGAGGATGACGTCGACCTTCTCGTAGGCCATCTTCCGCAGGGCGTCGGCCCCGTCCACGGCCTCGACGATGCGGCAGTCAGAGAAGCGCCGCAGGGCGAAGCTGATGAGCTGCCGCATGGTGGGAGAGTCCTCCACCACCAGGAAGTTGAGGGTCTCCATCAGTTGGTCCTCCCGGTCCCGCCGGCGGCCGGGCCCCCACCGTCTCCGGCCGCGACGTGGGCCTGCGGGCCGCCGTCGTCGATCTGGAGGCACGGGAGGACGATCGCCGGCCAGTCCAGGGCCGATGTCCCTTCTTGCTGGACGGCCCGCTGGCGCAGGGTGGCCCCCAGGAGAGCGGTGCCCGCCGTCTCGGCCAGCAGCGAGAAGAGCTCGTGATCCTGGCTTGTCAGGCGTTTCTTCTGCACGAACAGTCGGCTCACCTGCAGCACGCCGATGACCTGCCCGTCCACCTTCATGGGGACGCAGGCCAGCGGGTTGTGGAAGTCTCCGTCGCGCCCATCGGCCTCGAAGTAGGGAATCCCTGTCTTCGCCACCACCCCGGCGATCCCCTCTCCCACGGGCACGCGGCGGCGGCTCGGCCGGTGGCTCTGTTCATCGGCGATGGGGAGCAGGGTGTGCCGCTCTCCCTCCAGGAGGAAGATCTGGAACTTCTCCGCACCGATGAGGTTGATGAGGATCTCCTTCACCGACGCCAAGACCGCGCTCAGCTCCATGGTGCGGTGCAGGTTGAATCCCGCCACGTACAGGTTGGCCAGCAGGCCCTCCTGTTCCTTGAGGGGATCCGGCCTTCCGGTCATCGCGATCTCCCGGCAGAGATCCCGGTTCTCCGCCTCCAGCTGGGACACACGCGCCTCCAGCGCGCGCAGGCGCAGTGCGTCGGCACCGGCCGGGCGAGACGGGTCCTGGCGCAGGGAGCGGTTCTCCTCCACCAGGCGCTGGCACGCGTCGCGCACGCCCGCCAGGGCCGCCTCGATGCGGACCAGCTCCTGCAGGTTCTCCCCTCCGTGGCCTTTCTCGCTCATGGGCCGTTCCTCCTGTCGTGTTCATCGGACCCGGCGTCCAGCCGGGCCGCATCCAGAAGCATCTCCTGTCCCTCTCCCCCCTCCCGGGCCAGGGCCGTGAGCACCGGGGCCATGCCGTCCAGGGGGAGCACCCGATCCACGGCCTGCGCCGCGATGGCGCTGCGAGGCATGCCAAACACCACCGCGGTCCGCTCCGATTCGGCCAGGGCCAGGCCGCCGGCCTGACGGATGGCCGCCAGCCCCCGCGTCCCGTCATCGCCCATGCCGGTGAGGACCACCCCCACCACCCGCCGGCCCGCCACACGGGCGGCCGACTCCATGAGGCGGTTGCCCGACGGCACGTGAGCATCCCTGTCGCTGGCCGGCTCCAGGCGGAGGCGGAACCCTCCCTCCTCCGCCCGGGCCACCTCCATCTGGCTGCCCCCCGGCGCCACCAGAACGTGGCCGGGGCGTAGCAGGTCCCCTTCCCGGGCCTCGGCCACCGGCAGCCGGGCCAGGTCGTCCAGGCGACGGGCGAAGGCGGCGGTGAAGTACGCCGGCATGTGCTGCACCACCCCCACAGCGGCAGGCAGGTCGGCGGGCAGCTCCTGGATGATCCGCTGCAGCGCAGGCGGCCCCCCGGTGGAGGCCACCAGGACAATCAGCCTGCCCCCGGCGCCCGGTCGCCGGGCCGGGCCACGCCAGGCCCCGGCCGCCGTCTCCCGGCGGGGGCGCGTGCGGCCGTCCATCCCTCCCCGCCGCAGGCGCGTGGGCGCCGCCGCGATCTCCGTGAGCTTGCGCACCAGATCGTCGCGGATGGCGGGCAGATCCGCGCTGACCCGTCCCGGCTTGAGCACGAAGTCCAGGGCGCCCAGCTCCAGGGCCTCGAAGAGGGAGTAGTTGGACTCCCGGGAGGTGACCACCAGCACCGGCAGGGGATGCTCCTGCATGACCCAGCGCAGCAGGCTGAGGCCATCCATGTGGGGCATCTCCAGGTCCAGGGTGAGCACGTCGGGCCGCAGCTCCCGTATGCGCCGGATGGCGTCGTATCCATCCCGGGCGCATCCCACCACCTGCAGGCCCGGCGCACCCTGCAGCAGGCGCGCCAGCGTGCTCCGGTTGAAGGCCGAGTCGTCCACGATGAGCACCCGGGTCACGACTCCTCCCTGCGGTAAGCCACGTCCTGGCTCAGGTTGGCGAACTCGAACCGGTCGGAGAGATCCAGGAGCGATTCCGAATGGCCCAGGAGCAGGTACCCCCCCTCGGCCAGGCGGTCGTAGAACAGGTCCACCACCTGCCGGCGGGAATCCCGGTCGAAGTAGATGAGCACGTTCCGGCAGAGGATGGCGTCGAACTTCACCAGGGGCAGGTCGCCGGCCGGGCCCAGCAGGTTGCAGCGGCCGAACTGCACCATGCGCCGGACGTCGGGGACGATCTGGAAGCGGCCATCAGCGTGGGGCCGGAAGTATCGATCGCGGATGGCCGGGGGGGTATTGCGAAACGAGAATCCACCATAGGCTCCCTGGCGAGCCCGCTCCAGCGCCTTGCGCGACTGGTCCGAGCCGAAGATCTCCACCTCCCGGGCCGCCGTGCCGTGGCGCTCCAGCACCGCCATGGCGATGGAGTAGGGCTCCTCGCCGGTGGAGCAGCCGGCGCTCCACACCCGCACCCGCCCCCCGGGGCGCGCGGCGCGCCGCTCGGCCAGGATCTCGTCGGCCACCGCCCAGATCTGGGACTCCTCCCGGAAGAAGTAGGTCTCGTTGTTGGCCAGCACATCGAACAGAGCCTCCAGCTCCGAGTCCCCCTCGCCGTCGTAGAGCAGCCGGTAGTAGTAGTCCTGCAGGTCGTCCAGTCCCAGCTCCACCAGCCGGCGGACGAGCCTTCCGCGGGCCAGATCCCGGAACGAGTCGCGGAACTGGAAGCCGAACCGGCGGTTGATGAGCTCCAGGACCTGCCGGAAGCAGTCCTCAGGCACCCGCACCTGGGACGCAGGATCGCCTCCGACGGTTGCCGCTGGCGCCGTGCTCAAGGCGAGCCTCCACCACCCTCCGGGCCGCGGGCCGACTCCCTGCGGCCGATCTCCTCCAGAACCACGGCCAGCCCCTCGCGGGTGGCGGGATCGATCCCGGCGGCCCACTCGGCGCGCAGGTCATCGGCGAAGATCCGGTGGCCATCCACCAGCAGGCCGGCGGCCGTCTCTGCCACGTCCTTCTCGGCCAGCGCCGAGACCAGGAGGGAGAGAGAGGACTCGGGATCCACCTGGTAGAGGGCCGTCAGGAGGGCACTGCGCACCACGGCGTCCCGCTCCC
>JBFGDW010000010.1:0-25212 GCA_041580435.1 Candidatus Polarisedimenticolia bacterium
CCTCCCTGGCCTGGAGAGACCGATGGCCGACCCGTCCAGCAAGGGCACCGGCGCCGCCGGCAGCCCGTTCGTGACCACCCAGTGGTCCATGATCCTGGCCGCCGGGGACACGAGCCACCCATCGGCCCGGGAGGCCCTCGAGGCGCTCTGCCGCCAGTACTGGCAGCCGGTCTACGTCTACCTCCGGCGCCGTGGCGCCGACGGCGAGCGCGCCCGCGATCTCACCCAGGGGTTCTTCACCACGCTGCTGGAGAAGAACTACGTGGGGGATGCCCGCCGCGAGCGGGGCCGGTTCCGGACCTTCCTGCTGGCCTCGGTCCAGAACTACGCCCGCAACGAGTGGCACCGTGAACAAGCCCTGAAGCGCGGGGGTGGCGCGCCCCACCTCCCCCTGGACGCTGCCGGCGCCGAGCAGGCCTACGCCCTGGAACCCTTCCACACGGAGACGCCCGAGCGATTGTTCGACCGGCGCTGGGCTCGCAGCCTGCTGGACCGCAGCCTGGAGCTCCTGCGCCAGGAGGGGGCCGGGATGCAGGGACAGGAGCGCTTCCGGGTGCTGGCTCCCTTCCTGGGGGGCGAGGCGGACACGAGCTACAGCGAGGCGGCTCACCATCTCCAGATGACCGAGTCAGCGGTCCGGGTGGCCGTCCACCGCATGCGCCGCCGCTTTCGCGCCATCCTGCGCACCGAGGTGGAGCGCACCGTGCAGGACCCGGCCCAGGTGGATGACGAGCTGGGGCATCTGTTCCAGGTGCTGGGCTCATGAAGGCTGCAGCCAGGATGGCCGGCCCCGGCCGCGCGATCCACGCCCGCTCCGGGACAGAATCTCCCGTGTAACGGGGCGCACGCGCTGCTTCAGCAAGCAGTCGGAGGAAATCTCTTGCCTGCACCGGCCGAAACGAGCTGCCCGCGCTGCGGCGCGCCCCGGACGGCGTCCGACTCCTCCACAGGTGTCTGCCCTCGCTGCCTCATCGGCGTCGGCCTGGACGAGTCCCTGGCCGACGGCGCCCAGACTCCGGAGCCAGGAACCGGAACCTCCCCCTTCCACCTCGACGCCCCCGCCGAGATCGGCCCCTACCGCCTGCTGAAGCCCCTGGGCGAGGGGGGGATGGGCGTGGTCTACCTGGCGGAGCAGACCGAGCCCATCCGCCGGCGGGTGGCCCTGAAGCTCATCAAGCTGGGCATGGACACGACCCGCGTCATCGCCCGCTTCGATCTGGAGAGGCAGACCCTGGCCCTCATGCGCCATCCCAACATCGCCGGGGTGCTGGACGCCGGCGTCACGCGGGACGGGCGGCCCTACTTCGTCATGGAGCTGGTGGACGGCGTGCCCATCACCGACTACTGCGACACGAACTGTGTCGATCTTCGGGGGCGGCTGGATCTCTTCCTCCAGGCCTGCGACGCCATCCAGCACGCACACCAGAAGGGGATGATCCACCGTGACGTGAAGCCCTCCAACTTGCTGGTGACGGAGGAGGACGGCCGTCCCATGGTAAAGGCCATCGACTTCGGCATCGCCCGCGCCATCGGTTCTCACGCCCGCGGCGCCACGCTGTCCACCGGGCGCGACGTTCTGCTGGGGACCCCGGAGTTCATGAGCCCCGAGCAGGCCGGCGGCACAGACCGGGAGGTGGACACGCGCACCGACGTGTACGCCCTGGGCGCGGTGCTCTATCAGCTTCTGGCGGGCGTCCTCCCCTTCGACCGGGGCGGGCTGCGGGGCCTGGACCTGGCCGAGATCCGACGCCGGATCCAGGAAGAGGACCCACCCTCGCCAGGCTCGCGGCTGGCGGCGCTGGAGGAGGAGGCCACGTCCATCGCCACAGCCCGCGGATCGACGCCCTCCGTGCTGCGGCGGGCGCTGCGCGGCGATCTGGACTGGATCGTCATGAAGGCCCTGGAGCGGGAGCCGTCACGCCGCTACGGGTCGCCCCGGGAGCTGGCGGCGGACATCCTGCGCCACCTGGAGGGCCGACCGGTCCTGGCCGGACCACCCTCCCTGGGCTACCGCCTGGGGAAGTTCGTCCGCCGCCACCGGGCCGGTGCCGCCGCGGTGGCGGCCCTGGCGGTGTTCCTGGTGGTGCTGGCGGTGATGCAGGCCGCCCAGGCCCGGCGCCTGGCCCGGGAGCGCGACCGCGCCAACCGCGAGTCCGAGGCCGCCAGCGCTGTCTCCAGGTTCCTGGTGGATCTGTTCGAGCTGTCCAGCCCCGAGAAGGCGCGGGGTGAGACCATCCCCGCCCGGGAGATCCTTGACCGGGGTGCCGCGCGGATCGAGAACGACCTGGCCGACCAGCCCGAGCTCCAGGCCAGGCTCATGGGCACCGTGGGGAGCGTCTACAAGAAGATGGGTCTGTTCGCCGACGCCGAGCCGCTCTTGCAGCGCTCGGGCGATCTCAATGCCCGCCTGCTGGGCGAAGATCATCCCGACACCATCGGCTCGCTGCTCCAGATGGCCGACCTGCGCTTCTCCCAGGGGAAGCTGGCCGAGGCCGAGGAGACGCTGCGGGACGCCGCCACACGCGGCCGGCGCGGCCTGGGCGAGTCCCACCCGGACACCCTCTCGGCGCTGGCCGACCTGGCGGTGATCCTGCACTTCCAGGGGCGCATGGACGAGGCCGAGGCCCAGTACCGGGAGGCGCTGGCGCTGCGCACGGCGCACCTGGGGGCCGATGCCCCCGGCACCCTGGAGACGGTGAACAACCTGGCGACTCTCTACTATGCCTCGGGCCGCCTCACCGAGGCCGAGCCGCTTCTGCGGCGGGCCCTGGAGGGTCGCCGCCGCAATCTGGGACACGATCACCCCGAGAGCCTCGACTCCCTCATCAACCTGGCTGTGATCCTGCAGACCCTCGCCCGCCTGGAGGAGGCGGAGGCCTACAGCCGCGAGGCGGTAGAGATCGGCCGGCGCATCCGGCCGGATCATCCCAAGACGCTGGTGTCCCTCAACAACCTGGCCTCGATCCTGGAGAGCCGGGACAAGTTGCCCGAGGCGGAGGAGGCCTACCGGAAGGCCCTGGACACACTGCGGCGGACGGTGGGCGAGGAGCACGCCGACACCCTCACCACCGCGGGCAATCTGGGCGACCTCTACCTCAACATGGGCCGCCTGGAGGAGGCCGGCGACCTCCTTGTCCCCATGATGGAGGCGGTGCGCCGCACCCAGCCCCCGGTTCACCTGGTGACCGGCTACTCCCTGCGCAAGTACGGGCGCTGGCTGGCCCACTCCGGTCGTCTGGACGAGGCGCTACCGGTGCTCACCGAGGCGGAGCGTGTCCTGACCTTGGTGGCCGGGCCCGACCACCTTCACACGCGCCGGGCCCGGGAGGCACTGGCGGAGCTGGAGGGGCTCAGACGGCCTTGAGGACCACGATGGTGCGGTCGTCGGCGGGGCCCGAGGCGTCGCAGGCAAACCCCTGGGCGTGGCGCAGGAGCTCCTCGGCGATCTCGGTGGCCGGACGGCCCGCCACTTCGGCCAGCACCTTCTGCAGCCGCCGCGTCCCGAACTCTTCCTGGCGCCTGCAGTTGAGGGCCTCGGCGATGCCATCGGAGCAGAACACCAGAAGATCGCCCGGCTCCAGGCTGACGCGAACCTCGTCGTAGCTGACGTCGGAAAGCAATCCCAGGGGCACCCCCTCCACCCCCACGATCTCCGGGATGCCGCTCCGCACCAGCAGTGGACGGGTGAAGCCCGCGTTGGCGATCCGGGCGCTGCGATCGCTGTGGTCGTAGATGGTGAAGGCCATGGCCACGAACCGGTTCTCCAGGCCGGGCTGCCGCAGCCGGGTGTTCATCTCGGCCAGCATGGCGGCGGGGCCGCAGGGGCGTTCCACCACGCGGCCGCGCAGGACGCCCACGGCCACCGCGGCATGCAGGGCCGCCGCCGAGCCCTTGCCGGCGGCGTCTCCCACCGCCACCGCCGTGCAGCAGTCCCCGTACGGGAGCACGTCGTAGAAGTCCCCCCCCAGCTGCCGGGCCGACTCGTAGGCGAAGCCCACCTCCAGTCCCCGCTCGGGGGCCGGGGTGGGAGGCAGCAGGCCGCGCTGCACTTCCCGGGCGGTCTGCAGGTCATCCTCCAGGCGGCGCTCGCCGGCGCGGACCTTCTCGTACAGGCGCGCGTTCTCCAGCGCCACCGCCACGTAGGCGGCCAGGGTCTGGAGCATCTGCTCGTGCTGCTCGCTGAAGGCGTTGTACTCGATGCTCTCCAGGTCCAGCACGCCGATAAGCCGGTCCTTGAACACCAGAGGAACCGCCAGCTCGGATCGCACCTCCACCCCGTGCTCGCAGCTCACGTAATGCGGGTTCAGATGCACGTTGGGGACGCGCATGGGCTGGCGCAGGGCGGCGGCGGTGCCGGTCACGCCGTGGCCCAGGGGAAAGCCCTTCTTGAAGGCGAAGCGCTCGTCGAAGCGCAGCGAGAAGGTGTGCTCCAGCTCCTGGGTGTCCTCGTTCCACAGCATGACCGAGAAGAGCTGGTAGTCGATGAGGCGCTTCACGCCCTCGGCGATCTTGCGCAGGAGCTTCTCCCGGTCCAGGATGGAGTTGAGCTCGCGGCTCACCTCGTGGAGTACTGACAGGGTCCGGGCCTGGCGACGAACATTCTCGTACAGCCGGGCGTTCTCGATGCCGTTGGCCAGATGCCCGGCCAGAAAGACCAGGATCTGCTCGTGGGTGGGTGTGAACGCCGCCGGCTGGCGGCTGCCCACGTCCAGCACCCCGATGGTGCGCCCCTTGGCCACCAGGGGGATGGCCAGCTCCGAGCGCAGCCCGGGCGCGGCACTGATGTAGCGCGGGTCGCTGCGCACGTCGTCCACGCGGAGCAGCCGGGCCTGCTCGGCGGCGGTGCCCACCAGCCCCTGGCCCAGGCCGAACTGCCAGTTGCTCACCACCTCCTCGGCGTACCCCACGGCGAACCGGAACGACAGATGCCGCCCCAGGTCGTCCAGCAGGAGGATGGCGAAGGTATCGTGGGGCACCTGCTCCTGGATCCCCTCAGCCACGTTGCGCAGCACCTGGTCCAGGTCCAGGGACGAGCCGAACTCCTGCATGAGCGAGACGAGGCTGGCCGCAATCAGCGGATCAGACGCCGGCGTGGCGGCCTTGGAGACGATGGCTGCCGTGGGCTTCGTCGTCTGAGGCTGGCCGTCGCGGGCGTCAGCCGTGGCGCCGGCAGCCGCCCTGACGGCCTCGGGATCGCGTGGGGCCATGGGAGATCCTCCTCGGTTGCCGGGGCCAACCGGCGACCAGGGCATTTTATTCCCAGCCCCGGGGAGGCATCCAGGGGCCGCACCGTCCAAGCGCGGCTACGCGGGGGCGGCGCCCCCATCGAGCCACCTGGGATCCCCGGGCACAATTTGGCTACAATAGCGAGAATCTCCACAGGAGCGCGAGAAGCTGCGCGGCCCAGCGCGCTGGTTCCGAACCTCCACGGGTCGGGGAACGGAAGCACCCTCTCAATGCCCCGGGATGGGAGTTCGAAATCAAGGCCGCCGCCGTCATCCCCACTCCGCGAGAATCGGAAGAGCCCATCCGCGCCGAGATCTTCAACATCGCGCGCCTGGAGCAACACGCTGAGAGCCTGGCCGCGGCGCATTCCACAGTCGAGAAACCCAGCAAGGGCCGGAATCTCCTCCCCAGGGTGCGCGACAACGCAACCGTGCTCCTGGCCGCGTACCGGAATATCGCCGAGACCGTCCTGGCAAAGGAAGAGATCACGCCGGCGGCGGAGTGGATCCTGGACAATTTCCACGTCGTGGACGAACAGCTCCGGGGAATCCGGGATCACCTCCCGGGGAGCTACTACCGCCTGCTGCCGAAGATCGCCACGGGCCACCTGGCGGGGTATCCGCGCGTCTACGGGCTGGCCTGGGCCTACGTCGCGCATACCGATAGCCGCTTCGAGATGGAGACGATCCAGAGGTTCGTCCGGGCCTACCAGCGTATCCAGCCGCTGACCATTGGCGAGCTCTGGGCTGTCGCCATCCACCTGCGCGTGGCGCTGGTGGAGAACCTACGCCGTCTGTCACAGCTGGTCATTCGCTCCCGCCGGGAGCGGGCCCTGGCCGACGACCTGGCGGATCGCCTGCTGGGACTTGGCGATCACCCAGTGGAACCCCCTGATCGGGTCCTGAGCAGTCTGGGCGACGCTCCCGTGGCCCGTGCATTCGCCGTGCAGTTAGTCCAGCGGCTGCGCGGCCAGGATCCTTCCATCATGCCGGCGCTGGCCTGGCTCGACAAGAAGCTGATCGCCCAGGGGACCGCGGCCGATGTGCTGGTCGCCCAGGAACACCAGGCCCAGGCCGCCGCCACCGTCACTGTCCGGAGGATCATCACCAGCATGCGATGGATGTCCTCCATCGACTGGCCCGAGTTTTTCGAGAGCGTCAGCCTGGTGGACGAGGCCCTGCGCATGGCTCCTGGGTTCGCCGCCATGGACTTCGCGACCCGGGACGACTACCGCGCCCAGATCGAGCAGCTCTCCCGGGGATCGGGGCGATCGGAGGTCGATGTGGCGCGCGCAGCGGTGCGCCTGGCCCGGAACAACGGCGCCGGGGAGGACCCCGGGTATTACATCGTTGCCGGGGGGCGGAGGGAGTTCGAGCGGCGGCTGGAGTATCGCGTCCCCTTCAGGGTCCGGCTCCGCCGCGCCTATCGCGCCCATGCGATGCTGGGCTACCTGGGAGGAATCGCTGCCCTTACCGGCCTCGTCCTTGGCGGCCTCCTCAGCCTGACCTGGGCCGCCGGGGCAGCCGCCTGGACCCTCGCCCTGCTCGGGATCTTCGGCCTGGTGCCCGCCTCCTCCATCGCGGTGGCCCTTGTCCACCGCTTGGTTCCCCTCCTCGTGCCACCCAAACTGCTCCCCAAGCTCGAGCTCGCCAAGGGGGTGCCCCTTGAGTTGCGGACCCTGGTCGTCGTGCCCACGCTGCTCACGCACCAGATGGACATCGAAGGGCAGCTCGAGCGCCTCGAGGTGCACTATCTCGCCAATACCGAGGGCCATCTCCATTTTGCGCTCCTCACGGACTGGGCCGATGCGGCGGCTGAGTCCATACCCGGCGAGGAGGATTCCATCACCGCGCTGGCCGAGGGCATCGCCCATCTCAATCTGCGTTACGGAAGTCCGCCTGGTGGCGGCGACCGTTTTCTGCTGCTGCATCGCCGGCGGCTCTGGAATGAGAAGGAAGGCAAGTGGATTGGCTGGGAGCGCAAGCGCGGGAAGCTCCATGAGCTGAACCGGCTCCTTCGCGGAGCCAGGGACACCACGTTCATACCGGTCAACGGGAAGCCGCCCACGGTTCCGCAGGGCATTCGCTACGTCATCACCCTTGACGCCGACACGCGGCTTCCCAGAGGAGCCGCTCGCCGCCTGGTGGGGGCGATGGCGCACCCGCTGAACCGGCCGCAATTCGATCTCCGGAAGTCACGCGTGGTGGAGGGCTATGCAATCCTGCAACCCCGGATCACGCCGTCCTTGCCGACGGGTCCCGGAAGCACGACCTATCAGCGGATCACATCGGGCCCAGGCGGCGTGGATCCCTACGCGGCCGCCATCTCCGATGTCTACCAGGACCTCTTCGGCGAAGGATCGTTCACCGGCAAGGGGATCTACGACGTCGATGCCTTCGAGGCGGCTCTCCACGGGAAGGTCCCGGAGAACACGCTCCTCAGCCACGATCTTTTCGAAAGCGCGTTTGCCCGCACCGGGCTGGCCACCGACGTGGATCTGTTCGAGGAATTCCCGACCAACTACGAGGTTGCCGCCCGTCGCAACCATCGCTGGGTGCGGGGCGACTGGCAGCTCCTGCCCTGGATCCTGGGACGGGCTCGCGACACCGCGGGCAGGAAACAGACTGCTCGTGTCCCTGCACTTGGACGCTGGAAGATGGTGGACAATCTCCGGCGCAGCCTCACCCCACCCTCGGCGTTTCTGGTGGCCGTGGCGGCCTGGACCCTCCCCGGTGTTCCGGCTCTCTCCTGGACCGGCCTGTTCATCGGCTCCATGGTGGTGCCGGCCTTGATCCCGGTTCTCGACGGCCTGCTACCGCGCCGCCTGGGGATCTCCAAGCGGAGCCACCTGCGCGCCGTGGGTCACGACATCTCTGTGGCCGTTTCCCAGACACTGCTGGCCGTCACCATGCTGGCCCACCAGACCTGGATGATGACGGATGCCATTCTCCGCACCCTGGGCCGCCTGTACCTCACGAAACGGAATCTCCTCGAGTGGATAACCGCCGCGCAGGCGGGCTACGGGGCCGACCTGAGACTCCGCGCGTTCTGCTGGCACCTCCGCTGGAGCGTCTTCCTGGCTGCTGGAGCCGGATTTCTCATCGCGGTGCTCAAACCGGCAGCCTGGCCGATTGCCACTCCGTTCCTTCTCCTCTGGGTCCTGGCACCGGCCCTCGCCTGGCGGTTCAGCGTCCCGCGGAAGGACGCGAAGTCACAGGTTCTCACCGCCGCCGAGACGCACTCGTTACGGCTCATCGCCCGGCGGAGCTGGCGGTTCTTCGAGGCCTTCGTGGACGAGGAGAATCACTCCCTGCCACAGGACAACTTCCAGGAAGACCCCGAACCAGTCGGTGCGCATCGCACCTCGCCAACAAATATCGGGCTCTATCTCCTGAGCGTCACCGTTGCCCATGATTTCGGGTGGATCGGGATCCAGGACACGGCGCAGCGGCTCGAGGCGACGTTGCAGACCATGACCGGTCTGCACCGCGTCCGTGGCCACTTCGTGAACTGGTACGACACGCGGGACCTGCGGCCGCTGGAGCCCTTGTATGTCTCCACCGTGGACAGCGGCAACCTGGCCGGGCACCTCATCGCCCTGGCCGAGGCTTGCCGCGATCTCATGCACCGCCCCCTGCTGGGTCCCAGAGTACTGGATGGAATCCGGGATGCTCTTGCTCTGCTTCTGGATGCGATCCCGGAGGGCAAGCGTCCCAAGCGCGCGCAGATGGCCGCGGAGAAGCGGCTGCGCGCCAGCGTCGAGATCATGTCGGGGCTTCTCGGAGCCCCCCCGGCCTCTCTACCCGAGTGGACCCGCCGGCTGGCGGAACTGGAGACGGCGTCGAACAGCCTGGTGGAGAACGCCCGCAAGCTCGCCGCCGACATCGCGGAGAAAGACGGGTCCGAGATCGTCGCCTGGGCGGCGGCCGTGCACGGCTCCATCCGCAGCCATGCCCGCGACCTGGAGGCAACTGATCTCGAGCCGCGATGCACCGCCCTCGCTGGGGTCGCCGAAGAGATGGTCCAGGCCATGGACTTCCAGTTCCTCTTCGATCCCTCCCGGAAGATCTTCTCCATCGGCTACCGGGTGGCCGACGATGCGCTGGATCCCAGCGGCTACGACCTGCTGGCTTCCGAGAGCCGGCTGGCCAGCTTCATGGCCATCGCCAAGGGGGACGTCTTGCCCCAGCACTGGTTCTTGCTGGGACGGGCCCTCACGCCGGTGGGTGGCGGTGCGGCCCTCGTCTCCTGGTCGGGTTCCATGTTCGAGTACCTGATGCCCATGCTGGTGATGCACCAGCCAGCCAGGAGCCTTCTGGATCTCACGTGCCGACTCGTGGTCGGGCGACAGATGCGCTACGGGATCGAGCGCGGTGTCCCCTGGGGGATCTCGGAATCGGCCTACAACGTGCGCGACGCCGAGCTCACCTACCAGTACGCGGATTTCGGCGTGCCCGGCCTGGGGCTCAAGCGCGGCCTGTTCGAGGACGTCGTGGTGGCTCCCTACGCCACCGCCCTGGCGGCCATGGTGAATCCCGGGGCCGCGGTGGCCAATTTCTCCCGCCTGGAGGAGGCAGGGGCCCGAGGCAGCCACGGGTTCTACGACGCCATCGATTACACCCCCTCGCGGCTGCCGGAGAAGACGCGACTGGCGGTGGTGCGGGCGTACATGGCCCATCACCAGGGGATGACCGTGGTGTCGCTGGGCAATGTGATCCACGACGGTGCGACCCGGCGGCGCTTCCATTCCCATCCCATGGTCCAGGCCGCGGAGTTGCTGCTGCAGGAGCGGACGCCGCGCTCGGTGGCCGTGGCCCGGCCCCGGGGCGAGGAGGTGCTGGAGGCTGCCCATGTCCACGACCTGGTGCCCCCCACCCTGCGGCGGTTCGAATCGCCCCATGACATCACGCCACGCACGCATCTCCTGTCCAATGGCCGTTATACCGTCATGCTCACGGCGGCAGGCTCCGGGTTCAGCCGCTGGGAAGACCTGGCCATCACCCGCTGGCGGGAAGACACGACACGCGACTGCTGGGGCACCTTCGTTTTTCTACGCGACTGTGAAACCGGTGGCATCTGGTCCGCCGGCTTCCAGCCCTGCGGAACCGAGACGGACCATTACGACGTCGTCTATTCCGAGGACCGGGTCAAGATCTCCCAGCGCGACGCGTCCCTCGCCATCGTCCACGAGGTCGTGGTATCTCCTGAGGATGACGCCGAGCTGCGCCGGTTGACGGTGACAAACCTCGAGAACCGAACTCGCGAGATCGATTTCACGTCCTATGCCGAGGTCGTGCTGGCATCCCAGGCGGCTGACGAGGCCCACCCCGCCTTCTCGAACCTGTTCGTGGAGACGGAATTCGTACCAGGGCACCAGACACTGCTGGCGACGCGGCGCCCGCGCTCGGAAGATGAGCCTCAGGTCTGGCTCGCCCATCTCACCGCCCTCCAGGGAGAGACGGTCGGCACGCTGCAACATGAGAGTGACCGCGCCCGATTCCTGGGTCGGGGCCGCAACATCCGCGCGCCCCTGGCCGTGGTCGAGGGGCAACCCCTCTCCAACAGGGCGGGCACCGTCCTGGATCCCATCGTGAGCCTCCGGCAGCGGATGGTGCTCCCGCCGCAGAGGACGGCGCGCATCGTGTTCAGCACCCTCGTGGCTCCATCCCGGGAGCAGGCCCTGGAGATCGCGGAGAAATACCGGCAACCGGCGACCTTCGAGCGCGCCAGCTCCCTGGCATGGACACAGTCCCAGGTCCAGCTCCACCATCTCCAGATCACCCAGGACGAGACGCATCTGTTCCAGCGGCTCGCCAATCGCCTGCTGTACTCCGATCGCACCCTGCGGGCGGGGCAGCAGGAGCTGGCCGCCAACAGGGGCGGGCCGTCCGGGCTCTGGGCCCACGGCATCTCAGGAGATCTGCCCATCGCCCTGGTGCGCATCGAGAGCGAGGAGGAGCGGGGCGTCGCGAAGCAGCTCCTGCGCGCCCACGAATACTGGGCGTTGAAGGGGATCGCGGCCGATCTGGTGATCCTCAACGGGAAACGCACTTCCTATGCCCAGGATCTCCAGCAGTCGGTGGAAGCCATGGTGCGGTCAAGCCAGTCCGCGGTCGGACACGAGACTCATGGAGAGCACGGAAGCGTCTTCGCCCTGCGAGAGGACCTGCTACCTCCACAGGACCTGGCCGTCCTGCGTGCGGCGGCCCGTGTCCTGATCCTGGCGAACAGGGGCTCGTTGTCGGAACAGACGATCCGCCTGGAACGATCCAGGCCGGGGCCCGCTCCGCCGCTCCCCCGATTGCCGCGGACGCAGGCGGCGGCCTCCTCACCGCAGGCGCTGAACCTCGAGTTCTGGAATGGCCTGGGAGGCTTCATTCCAGACGGACGCGAGTATGTCACGGTGCTGGACAACGGCCAGACGACGCCGGCCCCCTGGATCAACGTTGTGGCGAATCCGGCGTTCGGGTTCCAGGTGTCCGAGTCGGGCTCCGGGTACACCTGGGCCGCCAACAGCCGCGAGAACAAGCTCACTCCCTGGTCCAACGATCCCGTCAGCGATACGCCAGGCGAGATTTTCTATGTGCGCGACGAGGCCAGCGGACTGCTCTGGGGGCCGACCTGCCTCCCCATCCGCGAAGACACCGGGCCCTATGTCATCAGGCACGGCCAGGGCTACAGCCGCTTCCAGCACACATCCAACGGCATCGCCCTCGATCTCCTCCAATGCGTGCCGCTGAGTGACCCCGTCAAGATCTCCCAGCTCACGCTGGAGAACCGGTCCCCCGCCAGGCGGCGGCTTTCGGTCACCGCCTACGCAGAGTGGGTGCTCGGTGTCGCGCGCCCCACGACAGCACCCTTCGTGGTGACCGAGATGGACCGCGCCAGCGGCGCCATGTTCGCCCACAACGCCTGGAATGGCGAGTTCGCCCGACAGGTCGCCTTCGCCTACCTGGGCGGGGGCGCGGTCACATGGACCGGCGATCGCACCGAGTTCCTCGGGCGGAATGCGAGCCTCGCGCATCCTGCCTCTCTCGAGCGCGGGCAGGAGCTGTCGGGAACCACCGGCGCCGGCCTGGATCCGTGTGCGGCGCTCAAGACCGTCGTCGTGCTCGAGCCAGGGCAACGCAAGGAACTCCTCTTCTTGCTGGGCCAGGCGCCGAGCCGTGAGGAGTCCCGGACCCTCATTGAACGCTACCGCGCGGTGAATTGCCATCACCTGCTCCAGGAGATCGGGGAGCACTGGGACAATCTGCTGGGGGCCGTGCAGGTGAAGACTCCTGATCGCTCCATGGATCTCATGCTCAACCGCTGGCTCCTCTATCAGACGCTGGCATGCCGGATCTGGTCCCGATCAGCGCTCTACCAGTCGGGAGGGGCGTACGGCTTCCGCGACCAGCTCCAGGATGTCCTGGCCTTGGCGGTGACCAGGCCCGCCATCGTCCGCGAGCACCTCCTGCGAGCCGCCGCCCGGCAGTTCAGGGAGGGGGACGTCCAGCACTGGTGGCATCCCCCGACGGGGCGCGGGGTTCGCACCCGGATCTCCGATGACCGCCTCTGGCTTCCTTATGCAGTCGCCCATTATCTCGAGAAGACCGACGATCAGGCTGTGCTGGATGAGCAGATCCCATGGCTCGAAGGTGCGCCCCTTGCGGATCAGCAGCAGGAGGCCTACTTCACACCCTCTCGTTCGGAGGACAAGGCCACGCTGTACGAGCACTGCGCCCGGGCCCTGGATCGGAGCCTCGATGTGGGCAGCCACGGTCTGCCGCTCATCGGTGCTGGGGACTGGAACGACGGCATGAACCGTGTTGGCCAGGAGGGGCGCGGAGAGAGCGTCTGGCTGGGCTGGTTCCTCCTGGCAAACCTCAAGGAGTTCGCCCGCATCGCCGAAGCGCGCGCCGAGGATGAGCGTCTGGCCCGGTGGCGGGCCCGTGCCTCCGCCCTGCAGGCTTCGCTGGAGCGGGAGGCATGGGACGGGGACTGGTACCGGCGCGCCTTCTTCGACGACGGCACGCCCCTCGGGTCGGCGGCGAACGACGAATGCCGCATCGACTCTATTTCACAGTCCTGGGCCGTCCTGTCCGGCGCCGGCGACAAGCAGCGGTCACGCCGGGCCATGGGATCCGTGGAGCATGAGCTGGTGCGGCGCGCGGAACGGCTCTTGCTGCTCCTCACCCCGCCGTTCGACCGGACAGCCCTCGACCCTGGATACGTCAAGGGGTATCCCCCCGGCATCCGGGAGAACGGCGGACAGTATACCCACGCCGCCATCTGGTCCGTCATGGCCCTCGCCGAGCTAGGCGAGGGCGACAAGGCCGCCGATCTGTTTGATCTGCTCAACCCCATCCATCACGCGCAGAGTCGTGCGGGGGTGCAGAAATACCGCGTGGAGCCCTACGCGGTGGCCGCGGACATCTATTCCGTGCCGCCCCATGTGGGCCGTGGGGGTTGGACCTGGTACACCGGGGCCGCCGGGTGGCTCCACCGCGCAGGCCTGGAGTCCATCCTCGGTTTCCGCAAGCGAGGGGCCACCCTCTGCATCGACCCGTGCATCCCCCGCCGCTGGAAAGGCTTCCAGCTCACCTACCGGCATGGCCGCACCCGCTACCGGATCACCGTGGAGAATCCCAACGGTGTGTCCCGTGGGGTAGCCAAGGTCAGCCTTGATGGCGCCTTGCTCCCGGGTGAAGCCCGCATCCCGCTCTCCGACGATGGCCGCGATCACCAGGTGCAGGTCGTGCTCGGCTAGATGCCTCTGGAATGTGGCCATCCATGGCCATGCAGCGCCGCCAGCGAGTCCCGCTTGCCGGGCACGAAAGCTCTCCCGCTGGCTTGCAGCCGTCCGGGCCCTCCGCATGCCCCATCACGGCTTTACGGGAAAGCCCTCCCGGCGCCCCGGCGGCGTGTTGAGCAGGATGAGCACCTCGTCCACCCGGGCGCTGAGCGCCTGGACCTTGCCATCGAGGGCCGCGACCGCCTCGCTGGTCTCGTTGCCGATCTCCGTCAGCTCGACCACTCCGTCCTGCACCGTCTCCAGACACTGGGCCTGCTTGAAATCCTGGATGCGCGCCGCGATGAGGCCGGAGACCTTGAGGCCCTGCTCGATGAACCCGAACGATTGCTCGACGATCTTGGAGATCCCCGTCGCCACTGAGAACGGCGTCTCCGCCGCGGACGCATTGAACCCGGCAGCCGTCTGCTTCGACGGCGGCCGGGCCGTCTCCTTGGCTAGCTCCAGGGAGGCCGTGACGATGGCCACGGCATTCTTGACCAGGCCGACCACCTCGGCGGCCTCGTCCAGCCCTCGGGCCACATCAGCGGGCTCACAGCTATCCTCCTCATCTTCCGAGAAGCGGAAGACCTCGCTGGAGAGCTGGAACCTCAGCGCGGAGATGCGGACGCCGGCCTCCTCCAGGTCCTCGTTGGCCCGCCGCGCCGCGGCGATGTTGTCGGTCAAGGCGAAGACGGTCCTGTCCTTCCTCTCGTCCTTCCGCTTGCGCTGCGTCGCATTGAACCCCCCAAAGCTGCTGCCGCCTTCCCGGTCCGCGCAGACCCGCTCGCACATGTTCTCGCTGCGCTCGTTGACGTGGACGACCTGGTTGTCATCAGGCTCGCCCGGGTTGTCGATGCGCGCCTTGAAGACGTTGCACTTTCCGTCCCCGAACTTCGGGTCGAACATGCTTCCCGAGAAGGGCTTCAGGCCCGGTGGAGATCCCCCCTCCAGCGATTCGACGAAGGGCGTGTCCGAGAACTTGCAGCTCTTCCCCTTCTGCTGATCGGCCCTCTCGAAGGCCTCGTCGTAGTCGGCATCCTCCACGGCGGCGTTCTCCTCCATGGCCCGCTGCACCTGGTCCCGCATCAACTCGAGGTTGACGTCGTTGTCCTGGTTATCCACCATGAAGTTGAGCAGCACGGACCTCTGAAACTGGCTGGTTCCGCGCGCGCCCAGCAGGGTCAGGGTGATGGCGCGCATCTCCTCCCCCACGTCCTCGATGCCATCGATCATCCTGAGCTGCTCATCGAGAAGCTCATTCATACACCCCTGGATCGAGGTCTCCGTCTGCCCCAGCGCCGTCGTGACCTGCCCGCACATCTCACTCCCGGGCGGCGCCGCCAGGCCCGTCGACGTTCCCGAAATCAGAACTGCCACCGCAATGGTGCCCATCCCATGAGAAGATCTCATCTGTCCCCCTTTTCTCCTGACCTCCATTCAATCTCTCCACATCCTCTCAAGGAATGGGGGCCGGGGTAAAGCAGAAGCTGCGGGACCGGAGAGGCCGGGCAGGGAGGGTGCTACGGGCCTCGGGGGCGGATCATTCAAGCGGCTGTGCCGGATCCCACGATGGCAGCGCAAATCTCAGCTGAGCGCCGTCTACAGGACGCTCGGCATCAGCGGCAGCGCGCGGCGCCGTCCGCAGCATGCTGCGGCCAGGCGACGTCACGCAAACCGGCACCATTCCTTCCTTTTCTGCACGAGCAGGACCTTCTTGGCATGCCAGCAGTCCTTGTGGCCCATGACGTCGTGGCCGCCGCGGCAGCTCGTCAACTATCTCGCCGCGAACAATCGGAAAAGTCATTCTCGCTGCCACGCGTCACGGCGTCCAGGAACCAGATGCAGGGGACCGCGCCCTTCCGCAGGCGGGTGACCGGCAAGGATGGTTCGGCGGCCAGGGCTGCAGCGACGACGGCGGCCTTCTCGGCGCCGGCCACCAGGAAGACGCGGGCATCGGATGCATTGAGAAGGGGAAGAGTGAGGGTGAGGCGATCCCGGTCAGGGGAGCCGGTGCCGGTGGCGGCCGGGCCGGGAGCGGGGACGACCAGGGCACGGGACTCGTCCAGGGCCGGGGAGCCGGGAAAGAGGGAGGCGAAGTGGCCGTCGCGGCCCAGGCCAAGGAGGGCGAAGTCAAGGACGGGAATACCGTGATGGCGCCGGGGAGTGAGGGCGGCGATACGCTCGGCGTAGTTTTGGGCCAGCGCGGGGGCGTCCAGGGGCTTCGCCGCATCGGTGGGCACCATGGGCCAGATGCGCGGGACGGGGCCGAGGTGCCGGCGGATCATCCGGTGATTGCTGTCGGGGTGAACGGCGCGGACCAGGCGCTCATCGGTGAGGAGAAGCTCGATCCGCTCCCAGTCCAGGTCGTAGCGGGCCAGCTCGGCGTAGGTGGGGCCGGGCGTGCCGCCACCGGCCAGGGCGGCCACGGCGCGGCCGTGCCGGGTGATGGCGCGCGTCAGGAGCGTTGCCAGGTAGTCGGCGGTGCGTGTGGCCAGATCTCCGGGATCGTCACAGACCAAGACGACGTCGCCCCGGGCGGTCTTGCGGGCGCCGGGCGGCAGGGGCGGC
The DNA here is from genome assembly GCA_041580435.1 of Candidatus Polarisedimenticolia bacterium. Classification (GTDB taxonomy): domain Bacteria; phylum Acidobacteriota; class Polarisedimenticolia; order SMYD01; family SMYD01; genus JBFGDW01. Next base: position 16,571 of record JBFGDW010000010.1, read on the forward strand.
GGCTCCGGGAGTGGGACAGTCATGGACCCTTGGCGTCGCGCCACAGGCGGGCCAGATCGCCGGCCACGGTCAGCGCCTCGTCGTAGACGCGGTCGCGGCTGCCCAGCTCGAGCTCGCGCATGAGCAGGTGGGCGGTGGAGGTCTCGGGCAACGCGTCGCGGCGCGACCACACCTCGCGGCCAGACCGCTCGATGCGCGACAGCGTGTGGGCGCTCGCGGCCCTCGACGGCGAAGAACCGCCAGCGCTCTCCACGCTGGCCACCAGCATCTCCGCCTCGCCGCCGGCCTCCAGGCGCACGGCGAAGCCGGCGCCGTCCCGCGCCTCGGCCAGCTTGACGCGCACGGCGTGGGTGCCGGCGTCAAGCTCGACGCGTAGACCCCCCCGCTTCTTGCGGGCGGTGGCCGGGCGCACCTGCCAGCCCAGACGTCCCGCCAGCCAGCCCACCAGGTAGACGGCGCGGGCGGCGGCGCCAGCCTCCGCCCGGGGCAGGCGGACCTCCACCAACTGCACATCCTCCAGGGCGCGGCGGCGCTCGGGGGGATCGAAGAGCGCCGCGAGGCGCTCGCGCCAGGCCCACAGCCGGCGCCAGTTGAGATCGCCGGGAGCCGTGCCCAGGGCTGCCCCCTCGCCGCTGCGGCTCCACTGGGCGAGGCCCGCCAGCACCTCCAGGCTGTCGGCAACATGAGCCGTGTCCACCACCAGGCAGTCAGCCAGGCGGGCCAGACGCTCGAAGCGATGGCTTCCAAAGGTGGGGGCGTCCCAGAGCCACAGGAAGGTCGGCAGGTCGCCCAGGATGAGGGGTGCGATGGTGGCGTGCAGGTGCTCCACCGGCGCACCGGTGGCGCGCAGGGTGATCTGCTCGCAGCAGACCTGGCGCTTGCCCCCTGACCGGAGGTGGCAGTGGGCGGACACGTCGGCCTGCAGGCTGTCCTCCGCCGCGGCGGGTGCCGCCAGCACCTGGAAAACGCGGGAAGGATGCTCGGCGGTCAGTTCGGCCACAAGCTCGGGGAAGGAGGCCATGCGCTGGTCAAGCTCATGGGCGTCCCCCTCTGCCACGGCGATGAGATTGAGCACGCAGGCACGGGTGGTGGCGGCCTCAGGCTCCCCCTCGGAGACGGCCCACAGGGCGGCCAGCTCGGCGGCGATGTCCTCCACCGCCACGGTGCGGCGGGCGCCGGCCTCGAAGCCGCCGGCTAGAGGCGCCGCCATCTGCGGCCGTCCTTTTGCAGGAGGGCGTCGGCCTCGGCCGGTCCCCAGGTTCCCGCCTCGTAGAACGCCAGCCCGTCCTGCCCGGCACCGTCCCAGGCCGACAGCAGGGGCGCCAGCACCGACCACGCCGCCTCCACCTCGTCGCGGCGGGTGAACAGCGTCGCCTCTCCCAGCATGCAGTCCAGCAGGAGCCGCTCGTAGGCGCTGGGCAGCTCCAGCAGCCCGAAGGAGCTGCCGTAGCTGAAGTCCATGTTCACCGGGCGCATGCGCAGCGCCAGCCCCGGCAGCTTGGCCTCGAACTTCAGGGAGATCCCCTCGTCGGGCTGGATGCGCAGGGTGATGACATTGGGGACCATCTCGGCCCGGGCCTCCGGACCGAACAGGACGTGGGGCACGGCCCGGTAGACCACGGCGATCTCGCTGTCCTTCTTGGTCATGCGCTTGCCCGAGCGCAGGTAGAAGGGGACCCCCTCCCAGCGCCAGTTGTCTACCATGAGTCGCAAGGCCGCGAACGTGGGAGTGGTGGAGGCGGGGGCCACCTCGTCCTCTTCGCGGTAGCCGGGCACCGGGCGGCCGGCGCGAGAGCCGGCCTGGTACTGGGCTCGCACCGCCAGGTGCGGGATCTCGGCCGTCTCGATGGGGCGAATGGCGCGCAGGACCTTGACCTTCTCGTCGCGCACGGCGTCGGCGGCGAAGTCCACCGGCGCCTCCATGGCCACCAGGCAGAGGAGCTGGAGCAGGTGGTTCTGGAACATGTCGCGCAGGACCCCCGCTTCCTCGTAGTAGCCGCCGCGGCCGGCGATGCCGATGTCCTCGGCCACGGTGATCTGCACGTGGTCGATGTAGTGGCGGTTCCAGGTGGGCTCCAGGAAGGTGTTGGCGAAGCGCAGCACCAGCAGGTTCTGCACCGTCTCCTTCCCCAGGTAGTGATCGATGCGGTAGGTCTGGGCCTCGCGGAACACCGACATGACCACCTGGTTCAGTGCGCACGCCGTGGCCAGGTCCCGGCCGAACGGCTTCTCGATGATGATGCGCGCCCAGCCCCCGCCGGCGCCACGCTGCAGGCCAGCCCGCCCGAGCCCCTCGATGATGGTGGGATAGAGGCTGGGGGGAACCGCCAGGTAGAAGACCCGGTTGCCGCCGGTCCCACGGTCGGCGTCCACGCGATCCAGGAGCGCCGCCAGGCGCCGGTAGTCCTCGTCGCGCGTGAAGTCCCCCTGCAGGTAGCGCAGGCCGGCGGCGAATTCCTCCCAGCCAGCGGCGTTGGAGGCGGCGGGCGTGCCCTCCTCCTCGGCCACCGCGTCGCGCATCTCCCGGCGAAAGCGCTCGTCGTTCCAGGAGGAGCGGGACACCCCCACCACGGCGAAGCCACCGGGCAGCAGCCCCTTGGCACCCAGGCCCACCAGGGACGGCACGAGCTTGCGGCGCGTGAGGTCGCCGGTGGCCCCGAAGATGATCATGGTGCAGGGATCGGGGACCCGCTCCCGGCGCAGGCCCGCCCGCAGGGGGTTGGTGTCGCTGGCGGACCCGGTGACCGGGGATACCTTCAACCGGCGCCCTCCTTGCTGTCATCGTCGCGCTTGACCCCGTGCCCGCCGAACTCGTCGCGCAGGGCCGCCAGCAGGCGCAGGCCGAAGGCGTCCTCCTTGCGCGAGGCGAAGCGGGCAAAGAGGGCCAGGGCGATGGTGGGCGTCGCCACGGCGCTCTCCACCGCGTCCAGCACGGTCCAGCGGCCCTCTCCCGAGTCCGCCACCCACCCCTTGATGCCCTCCAGCTCGGGGTTCTTCTCCAGGGCGTCGCCGGCCAGCTCCAGCAGCCAGCTCCGCACCACGGAGCCCTGCATCCAGAGCCGGGCCACCCGGGCCAGGTCGATGGCGAAGGGAGACTCCTTCATGAGCTCGAACCCCTCGCCGTACGCCTGCATGAGGGCGTACTCGATGCCGTTGTGGACCATCTTGACGAAGTGTCCGGCCCCCGAGGGCCCCACGCGGGCGAAGCCATCGGGCGGCGCCAGGGTCTCGAGGATGGGCGTGACGTGCTTGAAGGCCGGCGCGGCGCCGCCCACCATGAGGCAGTACCCCTTCTCCAGCCCCCAGACGCCGCCCGAGGTTCCGCAGTCCAGCATCTCGATCCCCTGCCGGGCCAGGGCCGTGGCCCGGCTCATGGACTCGCGGTAGTGGGAGTTGCCGCCGTCGATGACGATGTCCCCAGAGGCCAGGTGCTTCCCCAGCTCGCCGATCACCTGGGCGGTGGGCTCGCCCGAGGGGACCATGGACCAGACGACGCGGGGCGCTGGCAGCTTCTTGCAGACGTCCTCCAGGCTGGTGGCCCCCTCGGCGCCGGTCTCGGCGACGATCTCACCGACCTTGGCGGCGTCCCTTGTCCAGGCCACCACCCGGTGATCCCCTCGCCGGAGGCGGCGGGCCATGTTGCCGCCCATCCGCCCCAGCCCGATGATGCCGATGTCCATGGAACCTCCCGGCGCGCCGCTCAGCGGCCGGCCAGCCCGCGGGCGCGGGCGGCCACGTTCTTGCTGTTGAACCCGAGCTTCTCCAGCGCCACCTCGCCTGGCGCCGAGGCGCCAAAGCGATCCAGCGCGACCACGTCGCCGCGGCTGCCGGTCCAGCGGTCCCAGCCCAGGCGGGCGCCGGCCTCCACCGCCAGCCGCGCGGTGACGTCCGGGAGCAGCACCGCGTCCTGGTAGTCGCGAGGCTGGGCCGCGAACAGCTCCCACGAGGGGAACGACACCACGCGGGTGGGCAGGCCCTCCTTCTCGAGCTCCTGGCGGGCCGCCAGGGCCACGGCGACCTCCGAGCCCGAGGCCAGCAGCACGAGGCGCGGCGTGTCGTCGCTCGCCTCCGCCAGCACGTAGGCTCCCCTGGCGGCGCCGGCAGCCGGCGCCAGGGTGGCGCGGTCCAGGACGGGGAGGTTCTGGCGGCTCAGCACCAGCGCCGTGGGACCGTGGGCGCGCTCCAGCGCCACCTTCCAGGCCACCGCCGTCTCGTTGGCGTCGGCCGGCCGGATCACGCACAGGTTGGGCATGGCCCGCAGGGAAGCCAGGTGCTCCACCGGCTGGTGGGTTGGCCCGTCCTCCCCCAGGCCCACCGAGTCGTGTGTATAGATGTAGATGACAGGTAGCTCGCTCAGCGCGGCCAGACGGATGGACGGCCGCATGTAATCGGAGAAGATGAGGAAGGTGCCGCCAAAGGGGCGCAGACCGCCGTGCAGCGCCAGGCCGTTGAGGATGGCCCCCATGCCGTGCTCGCGCACGCCGAAGTGGAGGATGCGCCCCTCGTAGCAGCCGGCAGCCACCGACGAGCTGCCTGGGATGTCGGTCTTGTTGGACTCGGCCAGGTCCGCCGACCCTCCCACCAGCTCGGGAAGGGCCTCGGCCAGGGCGGCGATGACCTTCCCCGACGCGCTGCGGGTGGCCATCCCCTTCCCATCGGCCGGGAAGTCCGGAAGCTTCGCCTCCCAGCCCTGCGGCAGCTCCCCCGCCAGGGTGCGCCGCAGCGCGCTCGCGGCCGCGGGATCGGCCCCCTCGAGCGCCGCCATGCGCTTCGCCCAGGCCTCCCGCTCCCTGGCACCCGCGGCGGCCCGCTGCCGCAACGGCGCGCCGGCCCCATCGGGCACCAGGAAATGGGCATCGGGATCCCAGCCGTAGGCGCGCTTGGCGCCGCGGATCTCCTCCTCGCCCAGGGGGGCGCCATGGGCGGCGGCGGTGTCCTGCTTGGTGGGCGCGCCCACGGCGATGTGGGTGCGGGCCACGATGAGATGAGGCTTGCCGTCCCCTGAGAGGGCCGCCTCCAGGGCGGCGGCCACCGCCGCCGGATCGTGGCCGTCCACGTGCTGCACCTGCCAGCCGCAGGCGGCGAAGCGGGCGCCCACGTCCTCGCTCAGGGCCAGGTCCACGGCGCCGTCGATGGTGATCCGGTTGTCGTCGTAGATCACGCACAGCCGCTCCAGGCCCAAGTGGCCGGCCAGGGAGACAGCCTCGGCGGCGACACCCTCCATGATGTCGCCGTCGGAGGCCAGCACCCAGGTCCGGTGGCTCACCACCTCGGCGCCGGGGCGGTTGTACCGCGCCGCCAGCATCCGCTCGGCCAGGGCCATCCCCACGGCGTTGCCGATCCCCTGCCCCAGCGGCCCGGTGGTCGCCTCCACCCCCGGCGTCATCCCCACCTCGGGGTGGCCTGGCGTGATGGAGCCCCACTGGCGGAACGCCTTGATGTCATCAAGACCGACCTTGTACCCGGCCAGGTGCAGGAGGGAGTACAGGAGCATGGAGGCATGCCCGCACGACAGCACGAACCGGTCCCGGTCGGGCCAGTGGGGATCGGCCGGATCGAACTTCAAGAACCGCGACCACAGGATCTCGGCGATGAGGGCCAGGCCCATGGGCGTGCCGGGATGGCCCGACCTCGCCTTCTCCACGGCGTCCATGGAGAGGGTCCGGATGGTGTTGACACAGAGCTCGTCGGCCTCGCGGTACTGGAACGCCATGCTCTCCTCGGCGGGTCGGTCAGGTCCCTCCCCCGGCCAGCTGCCAGGAGATCAGATACTCGCACACCGTGTCCCCACGGGCCCGGCACCGGGGATGCTCGATGGCCACGTTGCTGCCCCCGCACATCTCCACCGCCCGCTCGTGCCAGCCGATGACGGTGAGGCAGTCGGCCTGGGAGAAGCTCTCGCTGTCGTAGGTCACCAGCCGGCAGGACATGGGCCCGGTCTCCTCGTAGGTGCGGTGTCCGGTGTCGTAGTAGAGCTTGTAGATGGCCGGGGCGCGGCGCAGCAGTCCCTGGGGGTTGCCTGGGTGCAGGAAAACCTGGTGCACCCCCTTGAGGTTGAACTCGGCGGAGCGGACGCCCAGCTGCCGGAACGTTTCGGGGTCGCCACTGGCCAGCACCTCCATCACGGCCTGGTCGATGCGCTGGCCCACCTGGAAGGGGTACCACTGGGCAGGGAGCAGCCCGCGGGTCAGGAGGTCCTTGTCGGCCTCGGGCAGGCTCTCCAGGAGGCGGAACAGCCCGTCCTTGCCGAACTGCTGCTCAACGAAATCCAGGCGCGACCGGAGCACGCTTCCCTTGACATTGGGCATGACACCTCCCGTCACGCCCCCGTCGGCGGGATGGCTGCGGGGTGCGAGCCGGAGGGCCAAGTTACCGGGTCCGGCCCGGGCCGGTCAAGCGAAGCGGGGCGGGCCGCGGCCCCAGCACCACCAGCCCGCACCGTTGCTATGATGGCGGCCTCATGGACCGCAATCCGCCAGGCGAGGGAGCCCTCGTGGGCCGCCGCAAGGTGCACCAGGGGCGTGTGGTGGAGGTGGCCGTGGACCGGGTGCGGCTGCCCAACGGCGTGGAGGTGGATCTGGACATGGTCCGGCACCCGGGCGCCGCGGCGGTTCTCCCCTTCGTCGACGACGACACGGTGCTCCTGGTGCGGCAGTACCGGTGGGCGGCGGGGGGCTGGATCCTGGAGGTGCCCGCAGGCAAGCTGGACGCCGCCGGCGAGGACCCGGCCGCCTGCGCCGCCCGCGAGCTGGCCGAGGAGGCCGGCTGCCGGGCCGGCAGGCTGGAGCCGCTGGGCTTCATCTGGACAGCGCCTGGATTCACCGACGAGAAGATCCACCTGTTCATGGCCTCGGATCTGACGCCGGCGACCCAGGAGCTGGACCGGGACGAGGTGCTCACGGTGGTCCGCATGCCCTTCCGCCAGGTGCTGGCCCTGGCCGAGGCGGGAGAGATCCCCGACGCCAAGACCCAGGCGGCGCTCTTCCAGGCGCGCCTGCGCCGCGGCGGCGGGCGGTGACGGCGCCGGCCGGGGACGCCACGGGAGCGGTGGCGCCGCCGCCGTTCCGCCCCCCCTTTCCCCTGCGCGGCACGGCGGCCCAGACCATCGGCGGCGTGCTGCTGCCACCTCCCGCCGCCCTTCCACCCTCCCAGCGGCTGGAGCTGGAGGTGGAGCCCGGGGAGCGCCTGCTGCTCCTGCGCAGCCCGGCGCCGGGCCCCCCGCGCGGCCGCCTGCTCCTGCTCCACGGCCTCGGCGGCTCCGCCGACTCACGCTACCTGCGCCACACCCTGGCCGCGGCCCATGCCCGCGGCTGGGAGGTGATCCGGGTGAACGCCCGGGGGGCCGGCGACGGGCTGGCCCTGGCCCGTCGTCTCCCCCACGCCGTCCGCTGGCCCGACCTGGCGGCGGTGATCGCCGCCGGCCCCTGGACGCCAGCCGCCAGGGCGACCCCCCTGGTGGCGGCGGGGTTCTCCCTGGGCGGCGCCACCCTGCTGCGCCTCCTGGGCGAGTCCGGGCCGGCGAGCGGCCTGGACGGGGCGGTGGCGGTGAACCCGCCCATCGACCTGGCCGCCTGCCTGGAGGCGCTGGAGCGCCCGGGCAACATCCTCTACCACCTTTACTACGTCGCCAGCCTGCAGGCGGGGCTGCGGGCCCGGGCCCGTCTTTACCCGGATCGCTACCGGGCCCCGGACCCCTGGCGGCACCGGTCGGTGCGCGCCATGGACGAGGACTACGTCGCCCCCGACGCCGGCTTCTCCTCCGCCGCGGACTACTACGCCGGCTGCTCGGCCCGGCCACTGCTGGACCGGATCCGGACCCCGGCGGTGGTGATCTCCTCCCAGGACGATCCCTTCGTGCCGGCCGGACCGCTGGCCGACGCCCTGGACGGGCTGCCGCCCCTGCGCCTGCACCTGGTGCGCCGGGGCGGCCACATGGGGTACGTGGAGCGCCGCGCCGGGCGGCTGGGGTTCTGGGCGGCCGGGGCCATCCTGGCCGCGGCGGAGGAGCTGGCGGCCCGCAGCAGGTGATCCCTCCCGGCGCCGGCCGGGCCCCGACAGCCCCGGGGCCGGTGCGTTGATCTGGTACCCTTCATGTCGGCCGCGGGCGCTTGTGTCGTCCCCCCCGCGGCCCTTCTCCTTGCAGGTGCCGCCTCCGTGAAGACTCCCGTCAAGATCGGTCTCATCTCCCTGGGCTGTCCCAAGAACACGGTGGACAGCGAGGTCATGCTGGGACACCTCTCGGGCAGCGGCGCCGTGGTCACCTCGGACCCGGACGCCGCCGACGTGCTGGTGGTCAACACGTGCGGCTTCATCGACGCGGCCAAGGAGGAGTCCATCGACACCATCCTGGAGGCCGCCCGGCGCAAGAGCGAGGGGCGCTGCCGCCGGCTGGTTGTCACCGGCTGCCTGGTGCACCGCTACCGCGCCGAGCTGGCGGCCGAGATCCCCGAGATCGATGCCTTCGTGGATCTGGACGGGCTGACCGGCATCGCCGCGGCGGCCGGCCTGGCGCCGGTGGCCCGGCCCGCCCCCGCCGGCGCCCTCGGCCTTCCCGCCGCGCCCGCCCCGCCGCCGGCCACCTACCTCTACGGCGCCGGCACCCCGCGCCTGCGCACCACGCCGCCGTGGACCGCCGATGTGTA